>CABQJX010000079.1 GCA_902464595.1 uncultured Lachnoclostridium sp.
CCCCTTTTCGCGGGATAATACAGGCGACTTTTTGCTTTGCCAAAAAGAGGGCAAAGTTTTTGAAAAATCTTCTGTAAAATGCGAAATGCGCCTGCCTGCAAAATGCAGACAGACGCATAGGAAATAACAGCAGTATTTAATTGATTTGACAGTTCATCTACATAGCCGGAATAACCCGTTGGTGGGTAATGGCTTTTTTTAACAAGTTGTAATTGTCAGGTGGGGAATGATAGATAAAAAAGGACATGATAGTACCTTATAGAAACACAGTCCTTTTTATGCTATACTGATTTCAATACATTTGGAAAGGGGCGATAATCTTAAACGATTTAACATATACTAATTCTATGATGAATGAGATTAGAGAAATTTTGCAAAGCGCACGTCAGCGTATAGCAATACAGGTGAATACAGAGCTTTTGTCTACCTACTGGAATATCGGAAAAATTATTGTAGAACATGAGCAGGAAAATCAAGAACGGGCAGACTACGGGAAGCAGACCTTAAAGCAGCTTTCTAAAGAATTGACAAAAGAGTTCGGAAAAGGATTTTCAGTTTCCAATCTTCAATTTATGCGTCGATTTTATCAATGCTATCAAATTCAACAGACGGTGTCTGTTAAATTGTCATGGTCGCATTATTGTGAGCTTTTGACGATTTCCGACGCGGATAAGCGCAGCTTCTACGAAAAAGAAACCGTTAATTCCGGGTGGTCGGTACGCGAATTAAAACGGCAGATTTCAACATCACTCTATGAAAGACTTTTATTATCAGAGGGTAAGGCAAATAAAGAAACGGTGCTTTCCCTTGCGGAAAAGGGAATTGAAATGGCAACGCCCCTTGATATAATCAAAGACCCGTATGTATTTGAATTTTTGGGTGTGCCGGAAAATAAGCCAATGCTTGAAAGTGACCTTGAAAAAGCACTGGTCGCTCAAATAGAAAAATTTCTGTTGGAGTTGGGACGCGGCTTTATGTTCGTTGGAACGCAGAAACGAATAACCCTTAACAATACGCACTACTATGTGGATATGGTATTTTATAATAAAATCCTCCGGGCGTAAGTGCTGATTGAATTAAAAACAACCAAGCTCACACCGGGAGCAGCCGGGCAGTATTTGACGCTGTTTGATTTTGATACAAAAAATGTGCCGCACTCGGTACAACGCTTTTTCTCCTCGGTTTTGAAAAGCTCTGCATAGAGCAACTTATCAAGCCCTTTGCCTTTAGGGAAAGCTCCTTGTTGGGTAAATGGTGGTTGCTCATAACGGTATAACCTTTGTTCTTTTCCATGCGGAAAACTGCCATAGCTTCGTCACCCCTTTTTGTTGGATTTGTTACGCAGTAGAAACGCAGTTTTGAGGGAAAAGGTATCAACCCTTGTCTTTCTCATTTCCGCGCTCTAAGAGCCGCATAAATCAAGGCTTTGTTTGCCCTTACTGCGTAACATGAGGGCATAAAAAAGCAGCGTTCCTGTTCTCCTGTGTAGGAGTGAGAAACGCCGCTTATGCGGGTCATTACAATATTTTCTATTTTGTTGCATTATAGCTGTATAATCTTCGACGTAAAACTGATAGGTGTAGTATTTTATAATTAGAAATTGCGTTGGACTCTTATTTTAGGCTATCAATCTACGCCCTTTTGGTTTGCTGCCATTATAGGACTCTTCTTATATAAAAAAAGAGTCTAATACAAATATAAAGTATAGCACAAGGACACTATTTTTTTCAATCTTAGAGGGAAAATATTCCACCAACAAAAAATTCCCATAACAAAAAAATTGGAAAAAATTCCTAAAAAATTCAGATATGAATTGCTTATGGCCAGATTTTGTCAAAACCCCGTCCAACTTCACGGTAATGTGGTATAATAACGAGAAAAGTGGCAGACTGAGAGAACAGGAGAAAGCTGTCGGACGGTCTGCTTATGATTAGTGGAGGAAAAAATATGTCAGTGAAGAGCGTAAGAGAACTGTTTAAAGAAGCTGGTCTGGAGGGACTGGTTTTATATAACGAGACTGTTTCCGATACAGTTGAAAACGCTGCGGCACTGCTGAAATGTCAGCCTGCGCAGATTGCAAAAACCATGTCATTTATTGTAAATGACGCCCCTATTGTCATTGCTGTCAGCGGCGATGCAAAAATAGACAATGGGAAGTACAAAGCTGTATTTAAGACTAAGGCAAAAATGATTCCGTTTCAGGAGGTTGAGCTGCTCACGGGACATATCCCAGGTGGGATATGTCCATTTGCATTAAAGGAAAATGTAAAGGTATATTTGGATATATCATTGAAACGATTTGATCTTGTGTATACTGGCGGCGGCGATGAGCACAACACAGTCAAGGTGACGATCGGACAATTAGAGCAATTTTCTGCCGCCCAGGGCTGGATTGATGTTTGCAAGGATTGGGCGGGGATTTGAGCCTGTCAGAAAATCAATCCAGGGCATGGCAGGCCGCCGCTGCCTTAGAAATAAACCGCTTTACGGGTGGAGCAGAGCTCTCTGTGGTTCATGAAGCTTTTTGAACTGCCAGGGGGAGATGGAAAATGCCTGTTTAAAGGCGCGGTAAAATGTAGAATAATCGAAAAACCCTACCTGTTCCCCAATAGATTCCAGAGGTTCCCCATTAAGGATCAGTACCTTTGCGGCAATTAAACGGCGTTGTGTTACATAGCGGTAGAAGCTCACATCCATCTTTTCGCTGAATAAACGGGAAATACTCCGTTCACTGATATAAAAATCAGCGGCAGTTGATTTGAGAGTTATTTTTTCTGTCAGGTGTTTTTCGATATATGCAATTAATTCATCTAACAGTTCCCGTTTTTCTGTCAGAGGCTCCAGCACCTTGCTGTGGGTACAGGCTCTTGTTAAATGGATTAAAAGCTGAATCGCATTTGACAAAATACAGCCTCTGAAGCCCTCCTGTTTGGTGGCAGCCTCCATACAGGCAGAGCGAAAATAGGCTTCTAAATACTCCCATCCGCTGTCCTTAGTCCGCAGCAGTATGGGGGAGGACAGGAGATGAAAGTCAAAATTTTCTGTCAATGACTCGATGAAATCGGGATGGATCCAGAAAACATAGCGGGAGTATGGCTCAACCAGCCGATCCAGGTATAAGGGCCTATGACTGATTCCCGGAGGAACAAAAATAATATCTCCTTTGCTGACTTTGTATCGATCCGATCCCAGCAGATATTGGATATTGCCGCTGCGGCAATACAAAATTTCATAAAAGGTATGGCTGTGAAGCTGTACTTTATCTTTAGTGTAATTAACATCTTCCTGGCAGTCCACGGTGTTGGAATCCATTTCTATTTCCTGATAAATATTGGATAGAATTTCCCCTTCTGCAATCATGGTTTTTTGAAGTTCTTCGTAGCTGATTTCAGAACCTTTCCGCGTTGACATCCGCTTTTTATATTTTCGTGCTTCTGATAATTTCATTTTTACCTCCAGATAATTTTACACGATTTTTCATATTCTATGGGAATGTAATATCAAAAGTATACTTTAACTTGGCGATATTTGCAATGTTTTATGCGATATTTGTAATAGTAATTGTAATAGTGGTGTAGTATGCTTAATGCACCATGATACATAAGGCCTGAAACATCGTATCAAAAATGAAGAATTACAGAACTGCGGCTTTTGCTGCAGTAAGGAGGAGCTAAGATGAATGAAAAATCACTACGTCCTTTTGGCGTAAAGGATCAGCTTGGTTATGTCTTTGGAGATATGGCCGGAAGCTTTGTAAATTTATTTGTAGATGCATACTTTTTGACATTCTGTACCTATATTCTGGGAATTTCACCGGGGTGGATGGCTGGTTTGTTTTTGGCGGCACGCCTCTGGGATGCTGTGAATGATCCGATCATGGGATCGTTTCCGGATCGGTGGACCATTGGAAAAAGCGGTGATAAATTTAAACCATGGGTCAAGCTGTTTATGATTCCTCTGGCCCTTTCCGGTGTTCTCTGCTTTACCAATGTTCCTCTTGAAGGTGTCGCCCTTCACGCATGGGTTGCATTTTCTTATGTATTATACGGTATGTGCTATACGGGAACCAGTATGCCCTTTGGTGCAATGGCCAGCGTGGTTTCCACAGATCCCATTGACCGTTCCAAGCTGTCCAGAGCAAGGAGCATTGGAGGTACTTTAGTAGGATTCGGAGCACTGTCCATTATTCCTGTAGTCTGCTTTGACAAGGATTCCAATATCCTGCCGGAACGCTTTACTATGGTTGCAGTTGTATTCGGACTTCTCTGCGTGATTTCTTATATGCTCCTGTGTAACTTGACGGTAGAGCGTGTTCGCCAGAGCGGTTCGGAAAAAGAGCCATTTAACTATGGCAAGGTATTAAAGGCAGCAATTAAGAACCGTCCTCTGATCGGCGTTATGATCGCTACCGTTGGAAGTATGCTGTATATTACTGGCTACAGCCAGCTCAAGAGCTATATTTACAAAGAGTTTTATCATGACACCAGCTTTATGACACTTGCAAGTCTGGGTTCTATCCCGGTGATGATGATTTGTTTTGTTATGGTTCCTAAAATCGTGGCAAAATTCGGGAAAAGAACGGTTATTCTGGTTATGAGTACTTATAATCTGCTGATTTCTTCTTTTATTTTGTTCTTCCAGGTTGAAAGTCCTCTGGCCTATACAGTTTTGGTGCTGCTGTCAACCATTGGGCAGACTGCCTTTACAATCTTGATCTGGGCATTGGTTACTGACTGCCTGGATTACAGTGAATGGAAAATGAATTTCCGTGCAGACGGAAGTATGTACAGCCTGTACACCTTCAGCCGGAAGATCGGCTCTACCATTGCATCCACCGGTGCTGCATCTGCCTTGGCAGCCATTGGTTATGTTTCCGGCGCAGGAGCGGTTCAGAGTGGAGAAACCATTAACAATATTTATTACCTGGTAAATGCGATTCCGGTAATCACTTGTATTTTAGAATTGATCGGCATTGGAATTATTTTTAACCTGAATAAAGAAAAAACTGCAGAAATGTATGCAGAACTGGCAGCACGCAGAGAGGCCGCAGGCCAGGAATAAACTTTCTGGAAGAAATGGAGTATGCGATGGGAAAAATTGATCTGCACCTGCATTTAAGTTATGATTCTGTTCCAAAAAGTGATAAAATGTCTGTAAGCAGCTATCAAGAAATGCTGCCCCATTTAGAAGAACTGGGGATTGAAAAAGGTGTGCTTATGTCCGTAGGAGAAACTGCCTCCTTCATGCCCACAGGAACAAATGAGGAAAATTATAGGATCGTGTCAGCTGATCCCAAACATTATGCATGGATGTGCAATCTGGATTATGATGGAAACACGGATACCATTTATGATAGGCTGAAGAGCTGTAAGGAAAAAGGGGCTGTCGGCATTGGAGAGTTAATGATCAACCGCAGACTGGATGATCCGTTCTTTCGCAGCTTATTTGAGGCAGCAGGAAAGCTGCATCTTCCGGTCACCTTTCATATGAGCCCTGAAATAGGGTATTCCTATGGTGTTGTAGATGAGCCGGGACTTCCGCTGCTGGAAGACTGCCTGAAACGCAATCCGGATACTTTGTTTCTGGGGCACAGCCAGGCATTCTGGATCGAAATGAGTGGAGCTGCACCGATAGATAAAGAGGGGAGGAACTGCTGGGGGGAAGGGCCGGTTCTTCCAGGCGGCCGGGTTCCGGAATTGTTTGCAAAGTATCCGAACCTATATGGAGATTTAAGTGCAAATAGCGGAGGATGCGCGATTATGAGAGATCCGGAATTTGGCCTGCGTTTTTTAGAAATGTATTCGGAACGCTTGTTTTTTGCTACCGATATGGTCAATACCCATATGGTTTTTCCTCTGGGGCAGTGGCTGGACGAACAAGCCGCAGTTGGAAACCTGACACAGAGTACTTATGAAAATATCTGTTTCAAAAATGCGCAGCGCGTGTTTGGACTCTAAGAAAGCGGTGTATTTTGAAATGGAAAGGAGAGTATATATGGAGCTTCGTACGCGTATTCTGCCCCGCATGTTAAACAGCGAGGTGGAGGCATATTTAGAAGAAAATGATATAATTATTGTTCCTGTCGGAACCGTGGAAATGCATGGCGGTATGCCCTTAGACAGTGAGACCGTCATCAGTGAAGCCTATGCCCTAAAAATGGCAGAGGCCTGCAATGGTCTGGTGCTGACCGGACTGCCCTATTTTTATGCGGGGGCAACGGCAACGGGCCGGGGTACGGTGCAGGTTTCTATCCGCCAGGGGATTGATTATTTAAGCGCCATTGCCCACAGCCTGCTGCGCCAGGGCTTTAAGCGCCAGATCTATATCAGCTTTCATGGGCCTGCCCATATGACCTGCAGCCCTATGGTACGGGACTTTTTTGACGAAACGGGAGTCCCCATTCTTTACATGGACCTGACTATGCAGATGTTGAAAAATGCAAAGGATCTGTTTAAAAGCATGGACAGCTTCCACGCGATTACGGTGGGCGCTTATCAGATCATGGGGCGTTTGGAAGATGTTCCGTTGACTACAGGATATTTCCATCAAAAGCCTCAGACCTGTAAGGAATTTGACGATATTTTTGGGCTGGCCTACCAGAGCGCAGCAATCGGTTACTGCTTTGCTTCACCGGAAGATCATATGAGTACGCCTATGATCCCAGATGAGGAAACCCGCAGGCGCCTGGCAGATGAGGGGGCAGAGCTGATCGAAACTTTGGTAGCCCGCATGGATCTGCCCCATATTGCAGAGCAAATGCGCAGGCTGGAGCGTTATAACCGCACAAACGAAGAAACATATCCATGGATGCCAAGTGCATTTTGCAAGAAATAATTTAATTAATCTAATATAAAACCTCTGAGTGTCTGTTTAGCCAACGGACGCTCAGAGGTTTTATGTAACAGGAAATTTTCTGCAATTTCCTATTCCATCAAAAGCGCTCCACGCAGGATCTTTTAAATTTTAGTCTGGAAGCCTGATTGGCCGGTTCCATGATCATTCGGAAAAAAGGACGCCCTGCATATAATAAAAGAAAAGGGAGTCGCGAATGGAAATAAAAGGACTAGATGTAAGCAGCTATCAGGGAAAGATCCACTGGCCGCAGGTGGCTGAAGCCGGCTGCCGCTATGGCGTTCTCCGCAGTATCACCCGGACAGGGGTCGATTTCCGTTTTGAGGAAAATTATAAGAAAGCCAGGGAAGCAGGTCTGAAGGTGGGAGTTTACGCCTTTTCCTATGCCCTGACCGAAATCCAGTCCGTCCAGGAGGCAAAGCGAGTGGCCGCTCTCTTAGAAGGCCGGAGCCTGGAGCTGCCGGTGTATCTGGATCTGGAGTGGTCAGAGCAGCGCAGGCTTGGAAAAGAGAGGATCACAGCTATTGCACAGGCCTTTTTGGAAGAAATTCAAAGTACAGGTTCTTATAAGGTGGGAATTTACTGTAATACCGACTGGTATTACCATGTATTGGATCCTTTGTCCCTGCCGTATGATTATTGGATTGCCAGTTATGGAAAAAATGATGGAAAACCAAATAAGCGTCCATCGATTCCGAATATGGCAGCCTGGCAGTATACCAGCCAGGGGATCGTGCCTGGGATTTCAGGAAGGGTAGATCTGGATGTGTTCTACAAGGAATACGAAAGCGGGGATAAGGAAGAAGATGAAGATGGCCAGGAGCAGGATCCTATTAAAAAGTCGGGATGGCAGAAAGAGGATGGAAGATGGCGTTTTTATTTGGGAAATACTGGGGAACCGGTGAAAAATGACTGGTATCAGGATAAAGACAGCGGCAAATGGTATTGGTTTGACGGAGCCGGTTACATGGTGCATGACACATGGTATCAATATAAGGATCATTGGTACTATCTGGGATCAGATGGAGCCATGGTGACAGGGCAGCAGACCATTGACGGAAAATGGTATATCATGGACAGCCAGGGCCGTTTGGTAATGGATCCGGTGGTGCTTATCCCTGATCCAGAAGGGGCTCTGTATTGGCCGGGCTGGCAGATAAAAGGGTGAAAAATGGAAATAATTATGAAGGAGCTGCTCCATAGGTGAAGGATCACCTGTGGAGCAGCGTTTCGTTTTTTCTCACAGCATTGTCATAAAAACGAAAGTGATCCGGGCGATGTCTGGACTGGGTATATTCAAACATAACACCATCGCTGTTGTAGGTCTGGCTGCTAACAACAGCAAGGCAGTTGTAGTCATCAGGGTTCATTTTCAAATATGTCTCATCAATTTGCGTTATCCGCTCAACAGTCATAATGCGCTTGCTGTTTACAATGGACATATGCAGGACTTGTTCTAAATATTGGTAAATAGAAGTTTCCGCAATCTCTTTTGTAAGCCCGGGAACCGCTTCCTTGAGAAAATAATTGTGATTGAGGATCAGGGGCACATCGTTTAAGTAATGGACACGCTGGATATAGTACACTTCGGTTCCAATAGGATAACCCGTATAGGAGGACTGCTTTTCGCTAATGGAGACTTCGGTGAACAGCAAAACCTTGGTATAAGCGTGATTTCCATTCCGCGCAGCGGATTCTTTGAAACTTTCAATTTCCCCAAGAGTAAAAGCAGTCTGTTCGATAGGCTGATAAATATTTCGGACACCCTTGCCTTGGATCGTCTGCACATAGCCATCTGTCACAAGGCAGCTGATTGCCCGGCGCAGAGTATTACGGGAACAGGAATAAACCTGTATCAGCGCATGTTCCGATGGAAGAAGTTCCTGATAGGGAAAGCTGTTATTTTCTATTTTCTGCTTTAAGTCTTTGTATATTGTTTCATAGATTGATTTTGGCATTTTTGTGATCACCTTTTATTCTTTCTATATTACAGATTTGTAATAGTTCAGCCATACAGATTCTATTATAAGAACAGGGAAAAGAAAAGTCAATAACTTGTTTGAACAAATAAAGCTTGACATGTTTAAACAAGAATGGTATAACAAGAATAAGGATCCTGTTTAAACAAGTTTGAAGCGGTGGGAGGAATAGGAAAATGGGAAAGTATGCAGAAGATGCTAAGGAACTGCTGCATCTGGTAGGAGGAAAAGAAAACATTGCGGCTGTGTCGCACTGTATGACGAGAATGCGCTTTGCACTGGCAGATCCGACAAAGGCAAATGTGAAAGCAATTGAAGGGATGAAGGCTGTAAAGGGCTGTTTTACACAGTCGGGACAATTTCAGGTAATTATTGGTAATACTGTGGCTGATTTTTATAATGATTTTGTAAGCCAAGCAGGGATTGAAGGTGTATCTAAGGAGGAAGTAAAGCAGGCGGCCCAAAAAAATCAGAATATAGTGCAGAGGATCATTGCCACCATGGCAGAGATTTTTGCACCACTGATACCGGCAATTATCACCGGAGGCTTGATTCTAGGGTTCAGAAACTGTATTGACAGTCTGTATTTACTGGAAAACGGAACGAAAACCTTATGTGATGTAAGCCAGTTTTGGGCAGGGATTGACAGCTTCCTATGGTTGATTGGAGAGGCCATCTTTCATATGCTTCCAGTTGGAATCTGCTGGTCTGTGACAAAAAAAATGGGAACCACCCAGATGCTTGGTATTGTTTTAGGTCTGACACTGGTGTCGGGGCAGCTGTTAAATGCTTATGCAGTGGCAGGAACAGCGGCAGCAGAGATCCCGAAGTGGGATTTTGGCGGATTTCAGGTTAATATGATCGGCTATCAGGGACAGGTTCTTCCCGCAATCTTAGCTGCTTTTACACTGGTTTATCTGGAAAAGTTTTTTCGCAGGATAACGCCGCAGGTTATTTCTATGATCGTGGTTCCATTCTGCAGTCTTCTTCTGTCAGTGATTGCGGCACATTTTGTATTGGGTCCCATTGGATGGAAAATAGGAGCTGCTATTTCCTCCATTGTATTTATCGGGATTACAGGAACCTTTAAGGTTGTGTTTGGAGCGGTTTTCGGTGTTGTATATGCGCCTCTTGTAATTACAGGTCTCCACCATATGTCAAATGCCATTGATTTACAGTTGATTGCCGATTACGGCGGAACCATGCTCTGGCCTATGATTGCATTATCTAATATTGCACAGGGCTCAGCAGTTCTTGGGATGATCTGGCTGCAGAGAAAAGATCCCGAAGCTCAGGAGGTCAATATTCCAGCATGTATTTCCTGTTATATGGGTGTTACGGAACCAGCAATTTTCGGCGTGAATTTAAAACGAGGTTACCCATTTATCTGCGGAATGATCGGTTCCGGCCTGGCTGCTGTTCTTTGTGTTGCGGCAGGGACAACGGCAAATGCCATCGGAGTAGGCGGTATCCCTGGTATCCTGTCCATTCAGCCTCCTTTTATGATTCCTTTTGCAGTTTGTATGCTGATTGCGTTTACGGTTCCCTTTGTTTTAACCGTTATTGCCGGAAGGAAGCGTCTGAGTGCGGAAACAAAAGAGGAAACAGAAGAGAAAACAGAAGAGAAGGCAAAACAAGAATCAGGAACGTTCACTGCATTTTTGACCGGAAAGGCAATTCCGATAGAAGAAGTAGGGGATGGTGTGTTCTCAGCGAAAATTATGGGCGATGGTATGGCTATTCTTCCGGAAAGCGGCATACTGTATGCGCCTGTGGATGCAGTGGTAGCGGCAGTCATGCCGGAATCCAAACATGCCTGCGGATTACGAATGGAAAATGGTATGGAAATGATCCTGCATATCGGCATTGATACGGTAAAGATGCAAGGGGACGGCTTTGAGTATTTGATCGAAGATGGGCAGAAGGTCTGTGCCGGTACACCGCTGATCCGATTTGACAGATCCAAGATCAGAGCGGCGGGACATCCGGATGTTACGGTGTGCATTATCACAAATCAGGGAAGTGCGCAGGAGCTTCAGTTTTATACTGGGATCGATGTAAAAGCAAATCAAACGGCAATTGCAGCATTTAAGTAGAGGAGAAAAAATGGCAGATTTTACGAATAAGGTAGTGTATCAAATTTATCCCAAATCATTTCGGGATACCAACGGGGATGGATTTGGAGATCTTCCGGGTGTAATAGAAAAATTAGATTATTTGCAGGAATTGGGCATCGACTATTTGTGGCTGACCCCATTTTTTCCATCTCCGCAAAAGGATAATGGATATGATGTGGCAGATTACTGTGGGGTGGATCCCAAATTTGGAACAATGGAGGATCTGGAAGAATTAATCCGTGAGAGTGAAAAAAGAGGAATCGGGCTGATGCTTGATATGGTATTTAATCATACTTCTACAGACCACATATGGTTTCAAAAGGCTTTGGCCGGGGAAGAAAAGTATCAGAAGTATTATATCTTTAAGGAGGGCTTTCCTGATCAGGCTCCTACAAATTGGCAGTCGAAATTCGGAGGTTCTGCATGGGAGTATGTACCATCCTTAAAAAAATGGTATCTTCGTTTATTTGATGTGACCCAGGCAGATTTAAACTGGGATAATCCAGAAGTTAGAGAGGAACTGAAACGTATTCTTCAATTTTGGAAGCAAAAAGGAATACGGGCCTTTCGGTTTGATGTGATCAATCTGGTTTCCAAACCAGAGAAAATGGAAGATGACTTTCAAGGGGACGGACGCCGGTTTTATACAGATGGTCCTCATATCCATGAATATCTCAAAGAATTGGTGCGGGATACAGGGATTGAGGATTTTGTGACGGTAGGAGAGATGTCCTCCACCTCGCTGGAAAACTGCATTCGGTATTCGGCGCCGGAAGAAAAAGAATTAGCCATGTGCTTTAATTTCCATCATTTGAAGGTGGATTATAAAAATGGGGATAAATGGACTCTCATGGAGCCGGATTATAAAAAACTGAAGGAACTTTTTACGGCATGGCAGATGGGAATGCAGAAAGGGCATGGCTGGAACGCATTATTCTGGAGTAATCACGACCAGCCCCGTATTGTGAGCAGAATGGGAAATGAAGGAATTTACTGGAGAGAGTCGGCAAAAATGTTGGCAGGAATGATACACTTTATGAGGGGAACCCCTTATATTTATCAAGGGGAAGAACTAGGGATGCTCAATGCCCATTATCACTCCATTGAATACTACCGGGATGTAGAAAGCCTGAATTATTATGGGATTTTATTAAAGAAAGGAAGGACAAAGAAGGAAGCGCTGGAAATACTGGCTGCCAGATCAAGAGACAATGCCAGAACACCCATGCAGTGGAACAGGGAACTTTATGGAGGTTTTTCAAACACAGAGCCTTGGCTTCCAATGGCGGAAACGTTCCGAGAAGAAATTACGGTGGAAGCGCAGCAAAGGGATGGGGGATCTATTCTGACATTCTATAAAAAACTGATCGCTATGAGAAAGAAATACCCGGTAATCTCAAAAGGAGAAATTTCCTTTGTGGAAACAGGGTCGGATACTTTATTGGCCTATAAGAGATCATTGAAAGATCAGAACCTGGTTGTGCTGTGCAATTTATCAGACAGAGAACAGCAGATCCAAATAGACAGCTCTTGGATCCATTACCGGAGGCTGCTGTATAATTACAGCGGTCAGGAGCTGGAGGAAGAAAAAAAGGAGTTCTATACAATGAAACCATATGAGTTTATTGCGCTTGGGAATATGAGGTTTTAATTGGGGGGGGAGGGTTAA
>CABQJX010000080.1 GCA_902464595.1 uncultured Lachnoclostridium sp.
GTATAGAGCGAGGGCATCGCTCAATCATCTAATTTGATGATTTTGCGACACCCCCATCTCTCTTCTTTATTCCTATCAAATCATTCCGCTATTTCACCGCATACTGCTCTACTACATCCATATTAAGTTCCACACCTAAGCCTGGTTTCTGTGGCACTAGGTAATTCATTTGACTATCACACTCAATCGGTTCTTTTAAAAGCTCTGTTCTGAGAGGATTATAATTTTCTTCTGATTCAATAAACGGTACATTGGGCAATGAAGCTGCAAAATGAACATTTGCTGCTGTCAATACTGCTGAGAAAAAGGTATGAGGAGTAAAAAGTTTATCGTAAGCCAAAGAAAGAGCCGCAATCCTGCGGCATTCTGTAAATCCACCGCTCCACCCTAAATTGGCCTGAACAACATCTAATGCCTTTTTATCTAAAAGTTCCCTATAACGCGCTAACCCCTGCTCGGATTCGCAGCCAGCTACCAAAGTTCGTTTTAACCCAGCAGCCATCTTAGAATACCCCTCCACATCATCTGAACGGGCCGGTTCTTCAATCCAGTAAATTTTATATTCATCAAAATACGACTCTGCTGCAAGAACCTCATCCACCTGCCAGGTGCAGTTCATATCCAACATCAGGGGATATTCCCAGCCAATTGTTTCACGTACTGCCTTGACACGAGCCATATCCTCCTCAAAGGACAGCAGGAAATCTCCCTTTTTTACATAACGGTGAGGCATGGAAATGTTATTGGCCCGGCGTCCCACCTTCATTTTAAAAGCGGTATATCCTTTTTTTATGTACCCTTCCATTTCCTTTTTCAGACTGTCTATATCTTTATCTGGGGCATAAAAGCCTGCACTGGCATATCCTTTTACCTGATCACTGTTTGCTCCCAGCAGACGGTATAATGGAAGTCCTGCCGCTTTTCCAGCAATATCCCATAAGGCAATATCAATTCCACTAATTGCCCCCATTACAATCCCTCTGCGTCCATTGGCAAAATTACTCCATACCATGGTTTCCCAAAGACGCTCAATATCCAGAGGATTTTGTCCGATCAGAAGCCCCTTTAGCTGATGCTCTACAATATCTGCCATTGCGCTCATAGAAGCTCCAAAAGTAGCACATTCTCCCAGTCCTATAATTTCTGTATCTGTCTCAATTAGGATCAGCAAAGCTCCCCGCCCAAAACAGACAGAATTTCCATCTGCAATAAAAGATTCATAAGGATATTTTAAACAAATGGTTTTTATATCTGTTATCTTCACTTGAAACTTCCTCCTTGCTTCTATTTAAGCAGATTCGGGATCAGCAAGGACAGAGGCGGAACGAATGTAATCAGCATAAGATCTGCCACCAAAATCCCAAAGTATCCAATCAGATACTTCATCATCCCCTCTATCTTTACATTCGCACTGTCACAAACCACATACAAGTTTACTCCCACTGGAGGTGTCATCATTCCAATTGCCAGATTCGTCATCATAATGATTCCGAAATGGATGAGATCAATTCCCAGCGTCTGGGCAATAGGAGCCAGCAAAGGCGCTAAGATTACCATAGCTGCTCCTGCTTCACAGAACATTCCTACAATTAAAAGCATAATATTTACCAAAATCAAAAACACATACTTACTGGAGGAAACGCTCAAAAAAGCCATTGCAAGGCTTTGAGGAACCTGTTCCTTTGCCAAAATCCATCCAAAAATGGTGGAAGCAGACATAATAAGGAGAACGGTGGACATCGTCAGTACCGATTCATAAAATATGCCCTTTAAATCCTTTAACTTAATTTCTTTATAGACAAATACGCCTACGATGAGACCATAGAATACGGATACTACAGCAGCTTCTGTGGGGGTAAAGAAACCACTGTAAATGCCGCCTAAGATGATAACTGGCATAAGAATCGCCAGGATTGAATCCTTAAATGCCTGGAGTTTCTCCTTTGCATCTGCTTTTTCTCTGGGAACAAATCCTTGTTTTTTAGAAAAAATATGGGCTACTGCCATGATCGTTCCGCAAATAAAAAGCCCTGGAAGGAATCCTGCCATAAACAGATCTCCGATAGACTGCTCTGCCGCCACTCCATACTGGATCAAACCGATACTTGGAGGAATAATCACACCTAGCTCAGCAGAAGAGGCAATCGTAGCAGCTGCAAAATTCCGATCATATTTATGTTTCAGCATCTCAGGAATAATGATTGCTCCGACAGCTGCTGCCGTGGCTGCGCTGGAACCAGAAATTGCTGCGAAAAACGCACAGGTTGCTACAGCTACCATTGCAAGACCACCTGAAATATGTCCCAGCATACTGTTACACAGATTTACCAAACGGCGTGAAATCCCACCCGCACTCATAAGATTTCCAGCCAGAACAAAAAATGGAATTGCTAATAATGTAAAGCTTCCAGTTCCTGAAAACATTCTCTGAATCACGATAGATAAATTAGTGTTTCCGCTGGCTGCCAGGGCAAGTACCGAAGATCCACCCAGAACAAAGGCAATGGGAACTCCTAAAAATAAAAGGATCACCATGCTGATAAATAATACAGCTGTCATTATTTTTCCTCCCCTCTGAGCTGATCGTATACAGTAAGCATAGTATTAATAAGCATAAATAAAGCTCCTGTTGGGATTGCCGCATACATAAGCCCCATAGACATTTTTAATACGGGAGTAGTCTGATTCCATACTAAGGCAGAGGTCTTATATCCTACAACAATCAAGAATATAAGAAACGCTGCTGTGAGGACACTCACCAGCATAGACACCACCTTACCGATCCCCTTTGGAAGGAGCATGGATAAAATCTCCAACCCTACCAGGGAACCCTTCCTGACACAAAGAGCAGATCCTAAAAAGGTAGTCCAGATCAGCATATATTTAGACAATTCCTCACTCCACGGAATCGATGCATGTACCAGCCGAAATACCACCTGTGCAAATACTACTACGGACATAATAGCCAGCATGAGCACGACTGCATAAGTCAAAAAACCATTTATGACTTTGTCAATTCCTTCTACAACCTTTTTCATTTTCTTCCTCCCCAACCCTACTGAGCGGATTTAATCTGTCTGATAATATCTCCAAATTGGGAATCATACTTATCATAAACTGGCTGTACTGCTTCGATAAACGGAGCCTTATCTACCTCATTCACTTCCATTCCGTTCTCTTTACATCCCTCTAACATTGCCTCTAATTCCTCACCAGCCAGTTTCCTCTCATAATCTACTGCCTGCTTCATAGCATTTTCTACAATGGCCTGCTGATCCGGGCTTAACTTGTTCCATGTAATCTCACTCATCATAACCGGGCATACCGGATAAAAATGCTCTGTAAGGGACAGATATTTCTGAACCTCATAAAAACGGGAATTGTAAATAGTGAACAGAGGATTCTCCTGCCCATCAACTGCACCTGTCTGCAAAGCGGTAAACAGCTCAGAAAAACTCATGGATACAGCATCCATTCCCAAAGCACCCAGAGCGTCTACGCAAACGGAACTTTCCAGTGTCCGAACCCGGATCCCTTTGCAGTCCTCCACTGTATTGATCGGATGCTTTGAATTTGTCATGCTGCGGAATCCCAGATCAAACGTTCCAAACACTTTAATTCCTTGGCTCTCTAAATTGGAAAAAATATTCTGTCCTACTTCTCCATCCAAAATTTTAAATGCCTGCTCCCTGCTGTCAAAAAGATAAGGCATATTAAATACGTCCATGTTAGAATCAAAACCGCTAAGGGCAGCAGCTACTGCTACGCTGATATCCAAAGTTCCCATTTGAAGCCCCTCTACGGATTCTCTCTCATCGCCTAATGTACCATTTGGAGAAACATTAACAGTAATGGAACCGCCGGACTCTTTTTCTACTAAATCTTTAAAGTAAAGTGCCGCCTTCTGATAGGGATGACCCTCTGCCTGTCCGTGTCCAAAGGATAACTCAATCGGATCTCCTACAGGAGCTTTCTGTTCTCCTTCTGCTGCTTCAGAACCTGTCTGGGAATCTGCGGAAAAAGACATTGTTTCTGCCTTTGTATCTGCTGCCTTCTCTGAAGAACTTCCGCATCCTGCTAAGCTTGTCATCATTAGAGCTGTTGCTAAAACCAAACCTATTTTTTTATACATTTTTACCCTCCATCTCCATTTATTTCTTTTTGTTTTGTTCATTCTAACTATATCATAAGTTCTTTTTTTAGAAAAAGGATATATCTTGTATACATAATGAATATCCCTTCCATACCGTTTTTTTAAGTAAATTCCGATATTTTATATGGATTTGTACAGAAATCAGCCTTATATTCTGTTAAAATCTATTAATTCAAGTAGATTCAACTTTCAATTTATGTTACAATTAAACTAATTAAATAAGGCTCCCTTTTTACTTTAAACTGTTTTCCAAATAAAGGAGTCTTAGTCAGAATCAGTGAGGTTGTAAAACAATATTATGAACGAAAATTTGAAAAACAAAGCCTATTCTGTCATTAAAGAAAGGATCATCTCCTGCCAATACAAACCGAACTCATTTCTCAATGAAGCTGACCTTATACAGGAGATTGATGCCAGCAGAACTCCTATAAGAGAAGCTCTGAACAAGCTGGAACAGGAAGGTTTTGTAAAAATTATCCCCAAAAAAGGAGTTATGGTCACAGGCCTTAGCTTGACAGACATCAATCAGACCTTTGAAGCCCGTCTTCTTCTGGAACCTTTTATTATCAATAACTACATGGAATTTATCGATTGTGGAATGTTGGAAAAAATGAAATGTGAAAGCGAAACCCTCATTCATGGCGAACCTGCTCCCACCGATTTTTGCCGTCTGGATGATCTTTTTCATCGTCAGATTAATGCAGCCTGCCCCAACAAATTTTTTAGCGAAATGCTGGAACACATCTTTGATGAAAATCAGCGTATACGCCTGTTATCAGGAAGAAATATATGGGAGCGCCATGTTGAAGCGGCAAAAGAACATTTAGAGTTGATCCATTTGATCTTAAATGGAAATAGAGAACAGGCAGCGGCAGCCATGACAGAGCACCTGATCCACTCAAAGGAAGCTGCTATCAAAAGCCTAATAGAAAAGCAGATCCCTGTTTTATAGACTTAATGCAAATGTTTTAGAAATACAGTTAAAATCAATAAAATCCCCTCAGGTACGGTATACCGCCTTGCATACAGTCATTTTCCGTTCCTGAGGAGATTTTTTATGGTTCCATGAACCAATTACTTTCTAAATTTTTGTAATAGCTTCTGACCATCCATCTGGTATTCTTACTTCAAATACCCTTTCAGCGTCTCTGCCCGGTCTAATTTCTCCCAGGGAAGATCCAGGTCATTGCGGCCAAAATGTCCGTAAGCAGCTGTCTGCTTATAGATCGGACGCCTCAAATCCAGCATCTTGATGATTCCGGCTGGACGCAGGTCAAAGTTCTCGCGGATAATTTCTACCAGCTTCTCATTGCTGAGCTTTCCAGTTCCAAATGTCTCTACCATAATAGAGGTTGGATGAGCTACGCCAATGGCATAAGAAAGCTGGATCTCGCATTTGTCAGCCAGTCCGGCTGCCACAATATTCTTTGCTACATAGCGGGCTGCGTAAGCTGCAGAACGATCCACCTTGGTACAGTCCTTGCCGGAGAATGCGCCGCCGCCGTGACGTGCATAGCCGCCGTAGGTGTCAACGATGATCTTGCGTCCTGTCAGGCCGCTGTCTCCCTGAGGTCCGCCGATAACGAAACGGCCAGTAGGATTGATGAAAAACTTAGTATTCTCATCGATCATTTCCTGTGGAAGGATCTCGTCAAAGATATACTTCTTTACGTCCGCATGGATCTGCTCCTGAGTTACGGTCTCATCATGCTGGGTGGACAGAACTACTGCATCCAGACGTACCGGCTTGTCATTCTCGTCATACTCAACTGTTACCTGGCTCTTTCCGTCCGGTCTTAAATATTTCAGAGTACCGTTCTTGCGCACCTCTGTAAGACGCCTTGTAAGCTTGTGAGCCAGCGAAATAGGATAAGGCATATATTCCTCTGTCTCATTGCTGGCAAATCCAAACTGGATTCCCTGATCTCCTGCTCCGATGGCGTCTAACTCCTCGTCAGACATCCTGTTTTCCTTAGCCTCCAGAGCCTTATCCACGCCCAGGGCAATGTCCTTTGACTGCTCGTCGATAGCCGTGATAACGCCGCATGTATCACAGTCAAAACCATACTTTGCACGGTCATAACCGATCTCACGAACCGTCTCGCGGACGATCTTCTGAATATCCACATATGCATTGGTGGTGATCTCACCCATTACAAGCACTAATCCAGTGGTGGTTGCAGTCTCACAAGCCACACGGCTCATGGGATCCTGCTCCATCAGCGCATCCAGGATGGCGTCAGAGATCGCATCACACATTTTATCTGGATGTCCTTCTGTTACAGACTCAGATGTAAAAAGTCTTCTCTCCATTTCATTCTCTCCTTTGCTTCTTCAAAACGGCCTGTTATGGAAATCCTTCCCATAACGAAAAGAAAGTCCGCAGCAATTGCGGACTTGAAAAAATCTAAAGATCTTCAAATCCTCTTATTGCTCGATTCAGCGTTCTCACGCCTTCCTCGCTCAGGCTGGCACCTTCCGACCCTTTTGCCGTTCACTCGATCCGGCTCAATCGGGGTTGCCGTGACTTCACAGGTCCTTTGTACCTCCATCACTCTGAATAAGGGATATATTTACGAACTTTCTTAATTTGTAAACCTTGTTACCGTGTTATATCTTATAGCAATCGGGTGTAGTTGTCAAGAGAAATTCTTATTATTCTCCTACATTTCCCCCTCATTTGCCTCCTCCCGGCAGATCTCCTCTCCTGCCTGCTGCTCCAATACTGCCAGCTCCATAACAGCCTGGGGATAATTGACTGAAAGCCGGATATATTTCCCCTTCTCCTTTGCCATCCGGGAGGTAAGAGTAACAATCTGTTCCAATACCTCCCGGGTCAGGTATCCCCCTCTCCAATGGAACACAAAATAGGGCTGCTTCTTTCTCAGAACCGCTTGAAACCGTCCCTCCACATCGGAAAGCTTCGTGAGAGACAGCCGTTTTTCTTTGTAGTAAAAGAGGCTGCTGTCCCCACAGGCAGGCATTGGGTAAACTAGTGGCTGATGATCCCTGAAAATGGCTTTGTCGTCCAGATTATAATAGTCGAACCGCTTTTCTCCATATCTCCCCAGGGAATTATCAAACGTAGCGTCCAAATGATACCAGACGTTTTTTAATTTCACCAGATTCCAGGCATGGCGGTACTTAATCCCCTTCTCAGGATTGGAATGGCTGAGAGCGATCACACTCTCCACTCCCAGGCGGTCTAATAACAGCTTCACTGTCTTTGCAATCCCCTCGCAAACCCCAATTCCCTGCTGGAGGGGGCCAATGATCTCATGGGAGTACTGCTTTTTTAACTTATCATACACCACATTTGAGCAGATAAAGTCATGGACATAAGCCTCCTTTTCCTCTGGCTTTTTGTCCATAGCCGGGCGGATCAGACGGGTGATGCGGCTTTCCAAAGCTGCCTTCATCTCCTTGATCTTTTTCTTTTCAAACATATAATCGGGAATCATCTGGATATAATTAGAAGCCTCCGAAAATCGGTAGTGAAACCCCTCTACATAAAAAATAGAGGGATCGTCCAAACGGAGCCGGAAAAAAACCTCTGACAGCGCTCTCCCCTCTAATCTTGGAACCGGAAATTCAGGAGCCATTGACTCCAGTCCCTCTTTCATGGCCCGATAAGCCGCCTGCTCATTCTTATCCATATGCTGATAATAATATCCCTGCTTCATCAGCTGTCCTCCTTGATCTTCCTCTTTTGAATCCTAAAATACAAGCAAAAAGGCAGAAGCCATGTGCCTTTTTGCGCACGCTCCTGCCTCGCAGATCATCTTTTACATTTTCATTATCCTACCCGCAGCTTAAACTTCTGGACTTCCCGTTCAGAATCTACCCGCTCGATCATAGCTCCTAAGCCCTGAAGCTTCTCCTCAAAGCACTCATAACCTCTCTGGATATAACCGATCTCATCAACCACTGTATATCCCTCTGCGGCCAGACCGGCAATGACTAACGCGGCTCCGGCTCTCAGATCAGGAGCATTGACCTGGGCCCCGGTAAGACGGTTTACGCCGTCAATGACAGCTACATTTCCCTCTACCTTAATATTGCTTCCCATCCGGGCCAGCTCATCCACATATTTGAATCTATTTTCAAAAATACTCTCAGTCACCATGCTGGTTCCCTTAGCCAAAACCAGGGTAACCGCCATCTGAGGCTGCATATCTGTAGGGAATCCGGGATATGGCAGAGTCTTAATATCTGTATGCCTCTGCACCGGCTTTCCCACTACTCTTACGGCATCATCAAATTCAATGACTTCGCATCCGATCTCTGTCAGCTTTGCGGAAATCGCTTCCAGATGCTTAGGGATTACATTTTTCACCATAATGTCCCCTCTAGTAGCCGCTGCCGCACACATGAATGTACCTGCTTCGATCTGATCCGGGATGATAGAATATTCCGTTCCATGAAGGCGCTCCACACCTCTGATTCGGATGGTATCCGTACCAGCTCCCTTGATGTTTGCTCCCATGCTGTTTAAAAAGTTGGCAACATCTACAATATGAGGTTCCTTAGCAGCATTCTCCAGGATCGTCTGTCCCTCTGCCAATGCCGCTGCCATCATGATGTTAATGGTAGCCCCAACCGAAACCACGTCCAGGTAAATGTGGCTGGCGACCAGATCAATAGCATGGGCAATGACCGCCCCACGCTCAATCGTCACCTCGGCACCCAATGCGCGGAACCCTTTAATATGCTGGTCAATGGGCCTGCTTCCAATGTTGCATCCACCGGGAAGGGGAACCTGGGCGCTCTTATACTTTCCTAAAAGAGCCCCTATAAAGTAATAGGACGCGCGGATCCTGCGGATGTATTCATCATCTACGGAAACCTCTTGGATATTGCTTCCATTGATCCGCACGGTATGACGGTCAATCCGCTCTACCCTGGCCCCGATCTCCTGGATCGCCTCAAGCAGTACATTAATATCTCTCACATCAGGAAGATTATCAATTAATACATCTTCATCTGTCATAATGGAAGCAGCCAGTATTCCCAGCGCGGCATTCTTTGCTCCGCTTATGGTCACATCGCCCACCAGCGGATTTCCGCCTTTTATAATATATTGTTCCATTCATATACCTCTGATTTTTATTTAAACAAATCTGATCAGGCTGGAACGCGAAAGGAATCGTCTCCTCCACGGCCTAAAGAATTACTTAAATATTTGTTCATAATTTATTTACATCTGATTAGATTATACCATAAGAATCAGATTTGTAAAGTAAAACGCTGTCTTACTCCACGCGCAGTGCACAGATAAAGTCGTTTTGAAGCTTCCTGAAATACTCAGCTGCATCATTCAATCCCATTTTCCAGGTCTCCTGGGTTTCAGGGTCATAAAATGTAACATTATATTGATCATAGCCGGATAAAAGCACATACTGTCCCGTCTCCACGCCGACATAGGCGATCACGGGAATCCCCTTATCAATATAATAAAGCATCTGATTCAGGCTGCACCCGCCGGCATCCATCATAATAAGCCCGTCTTCATAGACACAGCTTCCCTCAAAGGAGTCCAGATATTTTGTCATCTGCCTGGCCTCCTCCACTGGCGATTTGATCGTTCGGATAGGGCTGCGGTTGATGCGATCCCACACAATATGCTGGTGATGATCCGTCACATACCCCATAGCGTCATAAGCCATCTGCACTGCCTGACTGAAGCTTCTGGACGCTCCCAGATAGCGGCCTCCGCCGTAAGCATAAAAGATCAGCACATCTTCTATCTGAGAAGCCGGATTTACGTCCAAAACGCTTGTATTTTCATAGGAAAATGCCTTAGGCGCAGATACCCGCAGTTTATCCCCTAAAATCTCTACGGGAGATTGGACAAAGTAGATTTTTCCCTTTTCCTGGGAGGACTGCCAGCCAATTCCCTCCAGCGGATCTGCCTCTACTTTCTGATTGCACACAATGGTATCTTCATTTTCGTACACATACTGGCCATCTCCCAAAGGCAGAAGGCATTTTAGATGGATCCTTCCGTCCTGAGTCTGCACATCTGTGATATATCTTCCGTCTTTTCTGTATTCACTCTCTACATTCATCTGGGGATCTACAATATACATGGCGTACATAGGCATGTCCTTCAGACGGCCATTGACCATCCACTGATCGCTGGCATTGCTCAGTCCATAGATCAAATCATCCCCCACAAATCCGAGGACCCGGACATAATCCCCTTCCTTTCCCACAATCTCCTGTTTCAGGGAAGTATGGAAGTCCATCACATGGATCTTGTCTGCCTCGTAGACAGATTGGCCCTCCTGCCATGCCATCCGGCTGGAATCACTGCTGACCGCAAAACTCCCTTTCGTCAGTCCTTGTGCCACCACCAAAGACTCATTGCTCTTGAGATCGATCCCGTACACAGTCCCTCCAAGCATAAGATACATCATTTCCGTATCGCTGAGATAGGATAATGTCTCCACATCCTCCCTGATCTGTTCATAAGATTGGGAAGATGGAAGGAAAAACCGTTCCTGGACTGTATTTTGCGCTCTGTCATACCGATAGCAGACAGCTCCCATGGATCCCTCGTATTTTCCCCGGTTCATATATCCATATACCAAAAAATCTACGGATCCATCATCCCGGACAGACAATATTTTCACATCGTGCTTCCCATATCCACTCCGGATCCCGTCATCCTTACTGCTCCGAAAAGAAAAGAGGCATATGGCAGATTTATTTTCATGATCGTAATACCACAGATCACTGTCTGCCTTGAAAGCTAAAAATTGGGAAGAAGGACTTTTCTTTGCACTTACCTTGTCATCTCTGGTAATTCCCAGCATAATCTTTTTTCCTGAGAACGCCTCTCTGCGGCCCTCAAAAATCTCATCGGCATTCCTCTCATAATTCATGAGATAGATTCGCTGCTCATTCCACTTCATAGTGAAATTATCCTCTGCATCCACCAAGAACTGGCCGCCGTCTGATTCGTTGACAGCTACCTGATAACGGATCTGGATCTGCCCCATAATCCCGTCATACTCCTGCAGCGTGACCTGAGGCTCTCCTACCATCTCCACGTCCAGCCCGTCCCATGTCAGATGGCGGAAGCTGGCCCGGATCGTCACATGGCCCAGAGAACTGTTATCCTCTGTATCATTGGTTTCCAGATAAGACACCAGATCCTTTGCCTGATCATAGTCCAGACTCTTTCTGGTAAATGTTTCCGCCAGATTCACCATCTCCAAAGCATTCTGGCTGTCAGGCCACATGATCCTTGTATAATAGTTAATACTCTTTTCTCCGGTAGACAGGGTAAGGGTCAGAAGATACGTTTCATTCCGTTTGATCAAATTCTGGATCGGAAGAACGGCCCGGATACTCCCCTCCTCCTCTGTCCAATTTTCCACTTCTGTCCGCTCCACCAAACGGTCTAGGGTCAGATTCCTGATCTCATAGCTGAGTCCGGTCACATGATTACCATATTTTTCCACTCTAACATTCAATCCCCGCTCCTCAGGCAGTATGGAAATGCTGTCCCTTGCAGCCTGATTTCCCATATCCTGGAGATACCCTCTAAGACAGTTAATCTCCCGGCCTCCCAGATCCGTGTATACAACGGGGAGCGTCGGCTCCTCCATTGAGGTATAAATGGCAGTCTCCTTTTCCATGGTATTCTGGGCTCCCACAAAGTAAACCACCAAAGCCGCTGCAAAGATCAAGAATAAAATCCCTGCTTTTTGAACTATTTTCTTCATGTATGTTCCATCCTATCGTTCTCTTGCTTTTCCCTATTCTACAGTATTCTACAACATCTACAGCAGATACTCCCGATTTTAACAGCAGAAAAGAATCGCTGATTTCCACTGCAAAATGCAGAGGTTCAAGGCTCTAGCCCCTTTTCTCCTGTTAGGAAGCAAAAGAAAGGGGCTATTCTTTTTATTTTATGATACCAGGGTCAAAAGGTCAATCAATCCGGCGCAAGCTTGCTTGCAGGAAGAGGTTTGAACTTGAGACCTGCCAAAACACCGAAAAGCAGCCATTTTTCGTAGAAAAATGAACGGATTTGAGGTGTTTTGAGGATTGCGAAAGCACATCGTGGGGAGCAATCCGGCAGCAGAGGGGTCAAAAACCGTTTGACCCCAACATCATTTTATATAATATCCATTAAAACTACAACTTAATCTTTTCGTAATTTTTTCTAAAAGGCAGATGGAACTGATGATTCCTGAGACTGTCAGCATCTCCCAGCTGCGCATCTCCTCTGATACATTTCATTCAACAAAAGAACTTGGATCAGATCTCTAAGCCAAGATGGCTCAGATCCCGAAGGGAATATGGGGTGAGGCGGACGTACCGGCCCGGGATCCGGCTGAGATGGATACGGTGGACGGGGCGGACGCACTGGCCCGGGGCCTGGCTGGGGTGTATACGGTGGACGAGGCGGG
>CABQJX010000081.1 GCA_902464595.1 uncultured Lachnoclostridium sp.
ATTACTGGCGTATGGTTCATAAAATCGAAGAAGCCCCGATAAGTCGGGGCTAATATAATACTTAAAGTTTTTCGGGACATTTTCAAAAACGCTTGACAGTACTTTTTTAATTTTTTTGTTATTAACTGCCATCCGTTCTTCCCTACGAAAATTCGGACAGGAAAACGATTATGAAAATACGCTTTCAACCCATTTTCCTGTCTGGATCTTCCTAGGTAGAGGGCCGATCCTTTTATTCCCGATTCTCCGACCGGTAACTGTTTTCTATGGTAATCACGCAGAAACAGCGCCGATCCTTCTCTGTCACTGCTTCGCTTATTTTTGTTTTCAGCCTGGCCACTTCGGAGGCTTTGTACTCCCGCGGGACTACCAGATCAAAGATCAGATTGATCTGCCCTTTTCCATCTACCATGCGGAAATCATGAAAAGACAAACGGCTGTCTACTTCGGACAGAACATCGGAAACAAGCTGCTTAAATTCTGCCACCCGCTCATTATGGATCTCTACAGGATCCATATGGATCACCAGAAGGATACCCATGGTCCGCATTGCCTCCCGCTCAATACGGTCAATGATCTCGTGAGTGCTCTCCACATCACAGTCATTGGGAACCTCTGCATGAATGGAGGCCATACTTTTAGACGGGCCATAATTATGTACGATCAGATCATGGCTCCCCACAATGCCGTCAAAGCTTTCCACAAAATTTGTGATCTTCTCATAGAGCTCCGGATCAATGGCCTCCCCGATCAAAGGAGCCAGAGTATCTTTTGCTATGCCCACACCTGCGATCATAACCACTACAGACACAATGAGCCCGATCACTCCGTCCACATTTTTTCCCAATACTCCGTAAATCACAATGGAACCAATGGTAGCTGCGGTAGTGGCCACATCGCCCATGGCATCGGCCGAGGTAGCAAGCATAACCTTGGACTGGATCCGGTTTCCCAGCTTTTTGTTAAACAGGGACAGCCAGAGCTTTACCACGACTGACAGCAAAAGGATCACGATCGAGATCCACCGGAAGGTCATAGGCTCCGGGTGAAACACTTTTCCGAGAGACGTTTTGAAAAGGGAAAACCCCACCTGGATCACCAGGAATGCTACAATAAAGGCTGCAATATACTCAATTCTTCCATGTCCGAAGGGGTGGTCATCGTCTGCCGGTTTTTCCGCCAGCTTCACCCCAATATATCCGATAATGGATGAGGCAGCATCCGACAGATTGTTAAAGGCATCTGCCATAACAGAAATACTGTTTACCAGAATGCCAATACACAGCTTTGCTAAGAACAGGATCACATTGCAGCCGATGCCAACCATGCTGGCCATGGCCCCGTAAGCGGTCCTTACACTGGCTTCCTCCACCTTGTCATAATTTTTTACAAATCGTTTCACTAAAAATTCTGTCATATCTCTTCCTCGTATTTCACATTCTGTAAAAACAGTCCCTCCGGAGGGGCTGTGAATCCAGCTGACCTTCGATCCTTTTCTTCCAGTATCCGCTTTATGTCATCTGCAGGACGTTTTCCCAGCCCCACCTCGATCAGCGTTCCTGTTAAAATACGGACCATCTGCTGTAAAAAACCATTTCCTGTAAAAAACAAAAAGATTTTGCTTCCCTGCCGCTGGATCCGGATGGAGCTTATGGAGCGCACTGTGGATTTCTTCATCTTCTTGTTCCCGCAGAAGCTTTTAAAATCATGGGTTCCCATCAGGAAACCAGCCGCCGCCTCCATTTTTCCTATATCAAGCTCCTGTCCCAGTCCATAGTAATAGCGGCGCTGAAACACGTCCTTTTTGGGTCCTGTCTCAATTTGATAGCGGTATGTCTTTTCCACTGCGCAAAGCCTGCTGTGGAACCGCTCCGGAACCGGACAGATCCGAAGCACTGCAATATCCTCCGGAAGGTAGCGGTTCATATAGTCCAGAAGCTCCTTCGGGTCACATATGCCTTTCAGGTGAAAATGAGCTACCTGTCCCTCTGCATGAACGCCTCCATCTGTCCTTCCAGATCCGTGAACTTCCACCGGCTCCCCTGCAAACCGCTCCAGAACACCTTCCAAACGTCCCTGAATCGTCCGCTCTGTGTTTCCCTGCTTCTGCCAGCCATCATAACGGGTTCCGTCATAAGCCAGCCATATGGCCAGATTCATCGGTTCTCTCTCCCCTCTCCTTATTTACGCTTCCTCATTTTATATTGTTCCAAAAGAAAAGCAGCCAGAAATCCAGCCGCTCCGCCTGCCATATCCAGCCATACATCGCTGATCTGACCGGAACGGCCAGGGACAAACAGCTGGATCGTCTCGTCCACAAAGGGGACAAGCCATAGAAAAAAGAGAGCCAAAGCTCTCCTTGTTCTTTCTCCTCCTGTTTGAAAAGTCCAGAACCCAAGGAATCCTAAAAGAGCGTATTCCGCAAAATGAGCGCCCTTTCGGATCAAATGCTCTGTGAGCCACAGCGTTTCCCAACCAGCCATAGAAAAAATTTCCTGGATTTTTGTCAGGACAAAGCCGCTTTCCTTTGATGACATCGAAGCAGGAGTAAGGGAATTTCCATATATAAAACAGATATAAAGCAGGAATATCAAATATTTTCTCTTTGAGAAAGCTCCCTTCATCGTCTTTCCTCCTGTGTTCCATCCTGCTTATTATAGTCACCTTCTATGATTCTGTCAAATGAAACTTGGAAAGCTCCGCTCCGCTGCAAGTATCACATGTTTTGCCAAAACGGAGGTGGTAATGCTCCCCACTCCTCTTGGTACAGGGCTGATGTAAGATGCCTTTCGCTCTGCTCCTGCAAAATCCACATCGCCGCAGAGATTCCCATTGTCATCCACATTGATGCCTACATCCACCACCACTGCCTGTTCCTTTACCATGTCCTCCGTGATCATCCTGGCCTTTCCCGCCGCCGCCACCAGAATCTCCGACTGTCTGCAGCAGGAGGGAAGATCCTTCGTATGGCTGTGGCAGATCGTCACAGTAGCGTGGCGGTTTAACAGCATCATGGACAATGGTTTTCCCACCACCATGCTTCTCCCTACCACAGTTACTCTTTTTCCCTTTGGATCAATATGGTAATAATCCAGCATCTCCATGACAGCCTCCGCTGTACATGGCCCGTATCCTGTCTTATCGCCGCAGAATACCTTAGCCCCGTTGACCGGGCTCATGCCATCCACATCTTTTTCCGGCCGTATCAGCGACAGGATCCGTTCCTCATTTAAATGGGAAGGCAGGGGACGGAATAAAAGGATCCCGTGAACCCTCGGATCCTCGTTAAGCTGAATAAAAGCTGTCTCAAAGTCCTCCTGGGAAATATCTTCGGGAAGCTCTGTCACCTGGCATCCGATACCGATGGACTCCATCCTCTTTCTGGCCCCCCGCTCGTAGGACAGATCGTCCGGGCGGCTTCCTACCCGTACAATGGAAAGAAACGGGAGGATTCCCCGGCTTTTTAAGGCTTCTGCCCTCTCTGTCAGCGATCCCTTCATTGCATTGGCCACATCAGCGCCCTTCATCCATACACTCATTGGTTTCCTCCTGATGTTCTGATTGTATTACTCTGCCTCATTTATCACTTTACATGACAGAGCTGTGCCTATATCCTACCGTATATTTGCCAGTACGCCGCGGTAGACTTTTTCCTGCAGCCAGCCCATACGGTCAATGAGGCAATCTGCTTCCTGATTGAGACGTTCTGCCCGTTCTCTGTTCTTCATCATTTTTGTATTGATATAAATGTTTAAGGAAGCTCCCTCCAGGGCAGCCCTTGCAAATAAAATACCTACCCCCACGTCGCTGAGAGCCAGCCTGCTGCCCTTTTCCCCTAACACCTCCAAAAGCTCTGCTGCCTGAAACACGGTTTTCATGATCTCCAGAGGAACGATGCTGGCCTCATACAGGGCCGCTTCCATGACCCGTTCCTTTTCTTCCTGCTGCTCCTTTGTTTCCTTTGGAAGGGAATAGGCTTTTGCCAGGGGAGCAAAGGCCTGTGCATCCCGGTCTGTCAGCGCTGCCAGCTGATCCCGAACGCGTTCCAGCTTGGTCCTGACTTCTATTATCTCCGCCTCCACAGAAGCGTATTTTTTCTTTCCCACTGTGAGATTGGCCACCATCATTCCAAGGGCAGAGGAAAATGCCCCTACTGCCGCACAGGCTCCTCCCCCTCCCGGAACAGGCTGGGAAGACGACAAACTCTCAAGGAAATCCGTGGTTTTCTGTTCTAGCATCATGAAGTTTCTTGCCTCCTATAAACTGGAACTTGCAGGCAGCACCGGACTCTGCCTATCGCTCAGCACTGCCGCCTTTTCCATTATACTTCAAATTCCTGAACAGCGCCACAAAAAATATTCCAGACTTTTCCCAGACCGCCTTTCTCATTTGCCCTTCTTGCCTTGTCATTCTTATTTTTGCTTTAGAGCATCGTTGTTTTTATAAGTCTGGACAAGGATCCCTTTGATCAGCTCCGTTCCCCTTTCTTTCGGATATCGGCATAAGATCCGAACCGCCTGCATCAAAAATGCCATCCTGACTTCATCCTGATCTGAAAATTGTTCCCGGATCTTATAATATGCATAAATAAACCGGCCGCATTCCGGTTCTCCCATACCAATGTCCTCGATGGACATGATCACGATCCGCTCCCATAAATAATCCTCCATCTCCTTTCCGCAGAGGAATCCCTCATAGGTAAGGCGGAGCGCTTCCTGCTCCATGGCTCTTCGTATTGTTTTCTGGAAGGCGGACTGCATCATTTCCTGGTTCAGCCCGTGAGGAGACGTTCTCTCATAAAAAGGATTGTACTGATTTACGGTAAATGGTTTCGGATCATTTCCACCGTAAATAGGGCTCAGCAATTCAATCAGGCGTTCTTTGTAAATCTGCGCTCCCTCTGCCTCCGGAATTACCTTGCTCCCTCCATCCGGATACAGAAAATCAAGGGGCGTATGGCCCTCTTTCCTTCCCTCATGGTTATGATGATCTTTCGCAAAGGGAGGGATTGATGCATAGATCCCCTCTTGTTCCTCCCTTTTGATCTGACGGATCACTTCTTCCAGGGAATCTTCCCTATCACACCCGCACAGATACCGGATCCCATGGATCAGGCACAGGGCCTGCATTCCCCCTGCTTCCGGCATGTAAGGTTCCGTGTCGTAGCAGATACAGCGGAGATTATAAAGGTAAGACAATGCCCCTGGTTCCTTCAGCCCAATTTGATAGACAGCCTCCATTTCCAAATGTTTCCAAAGTTCAGAAACCATTCCGCTGCTTGTCCGGTAAAGACGGAAAGCCGCCGAAACGGCGGCGTCTACATTTCTGTCCATGATACTTTTATGAAGCTCCTTAAATACGTTTTCTGCTGATTCTCCATCTCTTGTCCTATATTCTGTCATTTCTGTTCGTTTCATTTGGCTCTTCCTCCTCAATCTTTATCCCTTTACAACTCCGCTGCATATGCTGCTTTCTACTTTCTCCTGAGCGATAAGATAAAAAATAATCGTCGGTATCATGCTGATCACAATGGAAGCAAAGCTGACTGCATACAGTGTTCCAAAGTCCCCCTTTAAGCTTAAAAGAGCTACCGAGATCGGCTTTAGTTCCGGCTTGGTGATTAAAACATTGGCAATTGGAAGCTCATTATAAATAAATAAAAAAGAGGTAATGGCGCATGTGGAAAGAGCCGGCTTTGTTACCGGTACGATCACTCGTGTCAGCGTCTGCATCAGGGAAGCCCCGTCTATCATAGCTGCCTCGTCCAGCTCCTTTGGCACTGATTCGATATATCCTTTTAAGATAAAGAATACCATGGACAGGTTGATACCTGCGTAAATGATCATCAGGACAGCCAGATTATTTCTCTGTCCAATGCTGCTGACCATCTGGACAATAGGAACGATGGCGCTCTGGATGGGGATCATCATAGCCGCGATCAGAAACAGGGATACGCTCTCGCTGTATGGGATTTTTCTCCTTGCTGTTACATACGCCCCCATGACGGTCAGGATCAGCATAAAAGCAATTGCTCCCCCGGACAGCAGCAGGGAATTAAACGTCGCCCTTAAAATGTGGATCATCTGTTCCGCGGCTATATAATTTTCCAAACTGAATCGGTTAGGGAATGAAAAAAAATCGGAAAATATGGTCCGGTCATCCTTAAATGAAGATAAAACTGCAAAATAAAAGGGGAAAATTGTTGTGATCAGCCATATTCCTGCTATTCCTGCATACAGAACCCTTCCCGGTGTAAATCGTCTGTTTTTCATCTGTGTTCTCCTACCCTTCATTTTTCTCTGCAAATACATAGTTTGTGACAACCGTTATCACCAGACACAAAAGAATCATCAGTACAGCGACGGCATTAGCATATCCAAACTTGCTGTAGGTAAAGGCATTTTTGTATAAAAGGGTATTCGGTACATCGGTGGCGTATCCAGGCCCTCCTCCTGTCAGTCCCATAATAAAATCGAATACTTTAAAAGCACCTGTCAGGACAAAAACCACTACGATTTTGATAGTTGGCTTTAATTGGGGAATGGTGATATAGATCAAACGCTGGAAGGGAGAAACTCCATCCATGGCAGCAGCCTCATAAATATCGCTTGAGATCGCTGCCATTCCAGAGGAAAAGATAATCATCTGGAAGCCCACATTGGCCCACATATTGACCATGGCAACACCCCACATCGCCGTTTTTACATCGTTAAAGAGATTAAAGTGGTCTGATATGCCCCATTCCTGTAAAAGTACAGGAACTGGCCCCTGCCCCGGAAGCATAATAAATGTGAACATAAGACAGATAGCGATCCGGTTAATGACCACCGGCAGAAAATAACATGTTTTTACAAACCGGCATCCCAAAAATTTTTTATTAATGACCGTGGCCAGAAAAAATGAAATGGGAATGGTTAAAAACATACCCGTAAAACACAGGATTCCCATGTTTATGAATGCAGTTTTCGTTGTGTAATCACCGAAAAAGGTAACATAGTTTCCCAAGCCTACAAAGACAAGGGGATCGGAGGGAATCCCATTCCACTCAAAGAACGAGGTATAGATCATATTGCCCAGCGGATAAATAATCACCGCTCCATACAGCAAGAGTACGGGAACGATCATCCATACTGCATCTGTATGATATTTTTTTCCTTTTACTTGAAAACGCATGTGATTCCCTCCCTGATATTATTATTGGAACTATGATTGCTGAAACATCTTGCCGTACTCTGCATCCAATGTTTTTACAATATCCTCAACCGGACGCCCTACAAACATAGTCTGAAGTTCTGTATTGGTAATGTCGATCACGCTTGCATTATCCATATAGGAAGCCATAATGTCTGTCATGTCCGTGCGTTTTGCGTATCCCTCCATAAATGTTTTCATAGGATTAGGGGCTTTTTCTGCGTCGTAATCAATGGCAACCGGGTAAACTCCACCGCCTACAACGTCTGCATATCCCTCAAATGTATCCTTGGAAAGCATAAAGGTCAATAGCTTCTCAGAAGCCTCAAATTCCGGTGTTCCCGGTTCAGCAGAAATACAGAAGCCTTCGCTGGTAGCGCCAAACCAAATGTCCTTATTTTCCGGTGCGCTTTCAAAGTACGGGAAATTGGTGCACACGATCTGATCGGAGAAATCCATTTGGTTAAAACGGTCAAAATAGTAAGTGGCAGTGAAAAGCATTGCTACTTTTCCTTCTTCAAAAAATGTAATATTGTTTTCTACCTCATAGGAGATCGCATCCTTACCAAATACCCCTGCATCCAATAATTCTTTCATCTTCTCAAGAACTGCCATCGTCTCCGGATCACTCCATTTTACCTGATGATCCACAAAACGGTCTCTCCACTCCAAACCATTCATGCGGATTGCCATTTCGCTGAAAAACCGGCCGCAATCTGCCTTTGTCTTTGCAGATACAGAAAATGGGATAATGGACGGATCCGCTTCCTGTAATTTCTTGGTCATCTCCAGCACATCTTCCCATGTCTCAGGCACTTCCAGACCATGCTCTCCCAATAATTTGGTATTCACATACACAGGAGATCCTATGATGGAATTGGGGATCCCATAAATTCCCTCAAGCCCTTTCTGCTCAAAAGAAAAAGAACCAAATACATCATCCTCTGCAGGGCCTGTCCACTCTGAAGCTTCAATCATCCCTGTCAAATCCTTAATAACGCCGTTTTTCGCCCAGTCATAGTGAGGGAAAGCATCCGAACATATAAATACCGTAGGGGGATTTCCTGCTGCCACCGACGCCTTCAAACTGCTTTTATAGGATTCCGCATCTGCAATAGAAATATCTTCTACCTCAATATTAGGATTCTGAGCCCGAAATTCATCTAGCTTTTTCATATAATATGCGGCTCTTGGCAGCTCTGGATTCGTATACCGGGATAGATAAGATATTTTTATCTTCTCGCCTTTTTCTGCCTGTCCTTCTCCGCCCTGTGCCTGTACGGCAGCTTCCGTTGCTCCTGCTTCCGTTTCTTTCGTCCCGGAAGAACAGCCCATCACTGCTGCCATCACTGCTGCTGTCATCATAAATACCCCTATCTTCTTTATCATACGTTCTCCTCCTGCTTCTTTTGTTTTGAAGTTGATTTCAGCCTATCATATTTTTCTTTTGCTTTACATAGTCCTTTTTTACTTTTTATCTGTACTTTTTTGTGATACAGGCTGTTTTCTATATTAAAATCCACTATCTGATCTTTTTATCTGTATTTTTTTGCTTTATCTGCACTTTTTTGTCTTTTATTCTTCCTCCTGCTGCAGCTTATGTTCCCCATATTTCGGTAACCTTTCTGTTTGCATTTTCACATGTTTCGATAAATCTTCCGATTCTTGACTTTGTAAAATGTGTAGTGTATGATAGAAGAATCCCATCCTTTATGCAACATTTTCACATAAGGAGCACATGATGAGACAGCATTTTTCAAAATTAGAGTCTAAATTCACCTGCATGTACACGATCATCTTGACGATTGTCATTACCTGTCTTGCTGTTTCCATCGGACTGTACAGCGGCTCCATTCTAAAGAAAAAATCCATGGACAGCTGCATGCAGAAACTGTCTTTTGTGGAAGAACGTTTTCAGTTGATCTTAAACCGGATTGAAAGCGAATCCCTTCTCCTTACTCTCAATCACGCTGCCCGCTATGAATCCTCCAGGAAAGAACCTTCTTCTCCCTATGAGGAACACAGTGAGGCCATGTCTTTTGCCTCGTATCTGGTGGAGTTCCTCTCCACTCAAAATGCAGTGGAATCCATCAGCTACTACTCCAAAGACGGCTCCTTCATCTATCAGGATACCTATGGTTCGTTACCTGCTGTAACGGTTGAGATCCCTTCTGATGTCCAGACAGAATTTTTTCATTCCTCCCAGAAATCCTCCTGGTACATTCAGGAATCTCCTTCTTTCTCAAAAAACAAAAATTTTGTGTTTACATGCATGAAAAAGGCCTTTGCCTTCACTGGGGAACCTTTAGGCTTTTTTGCCTTGACCATAGCTCCATCACAGATCCAGTCGATTTATAATAACTTTTTTTCGGAGCATGAGCTCTTTATCATCTCAGACCAAACCGGCCGCATCTGTGCCAGTACAGACCAGACCCTTCCCGGACAAATGCTGGATCAGCTTCTGTCCGGATCAAATCTTCCTCAAAATGGAATTACTGTAACCAGCGGTTCCACAAACTATTTATGTACTTCCCTCTCCAAAAATGATTTACATTTTTTGGTACTTACTCCAAAATCTTATATTTACCAAGAGGCTCTCTCCTTGGTTTCCGTTATCCTTTTTATAGGAGTTCTTTCCTGCGGCTTTACTTTTTTTGTATTCCGGTATTCTACCAAAAAGGTTATGCTGCCCATCAACCATATTGTCTCCAGCGTCCGCTGCATATCAGAAGGAAATTATAGCGTAAGGATCCCTGTGGAAGAAAAAAATAAAGATGAAATCAGCCTTCTTGCCAGGCAGATCAACCAAATGGCAAAAAATACTCAGGATCTTCTTGATCATGTGCAGCATGAAAATGAACTGAAAAGGAAGTATGAGCTATCCTGCCTGCAGCTTCAGGTTCAGCCTCATTTTCTTTATAACACGCTGGAAACCCTATGCGGAATGATCGAGTTAAACGACAAAAAAGAAGCGATCGGTTTAGTCAATCTCATATCCAGCTTTTATCGTGGTACGATCAACAAAGGAAAGGAGATCATTACCATAGGACAGGAGATGAAAATTACTTGCGATTATCTGAGGATCATGCAAAAACGTTATCCCTCCTGTTTCGATTTTGAAATTTCAGTACCTCCGGAAATAGATTCCTGTCTTATTCCCAAATTGACCCTTCAGCCTCTGGTGGAAAATTCAATCATTCACGGATTACAGCAATTTACATGCAAAAGACACGGGCTTATTTCCATAAAAGGAGCCATGGAAGATGCTTGCATTATTCTTGAAATTAAAGATAATGGAAATGGAATGGATGAGAAAATGGTTTCTCAGCTGAACAGCCAGATTTTTACAGAAGAAACAAATTCCTTTGGAATACAAAGTATCAAACAAAGGCTGAGGCTGTATTTTCCAGCTGCGGAAATTACCGTTGTTTCTCACATACAGGAAGGAACATCTGTAAAAATAAAGTTTTCCTCACAGCTCTCCTCCCTCTGACAGAAAGATAGAAAGGATATTCATCCCTATGTACCGCTTTTTAATTGTTGATGACGAATACTTTGTCCGCCAGAGAGTCCGGCTTTGCATTCCCTGGCAGGAATATGGCTTTGAATATGCCGGAGAAGCGTCCAATGCAGAACAGGCTATGGAGCTTTTAAATACAATGCCGATTGATCTGATCATTTTGGATATTTCTATGCCTGGCGTCGATGGATTAGAGCTTCTCCGCTTAATGAGAGAGAAAGGAAACACAGCTAAATTTATCATCCTGTCTGGTTTCGCCACCTTTGATTACGCAAAACAGGCCATCGCCTACCATGTTTCCGGTTATTTACTGAAGCCCATTGACACAGAAGAACTGATCCGTACTGTAACAGCGATCAAAGAGGAATTAGATCTAAACTGCCGTCAGCTCCAGGAACAGCTGGCCTATGAAGAAGCGCGCCTATTGAACCACCATGCCGCAAATAATGCTTTTTTTCAAAATATTTTTTCCAAACAAGCTTTTTATACCGATTCGGATCAGCTAAAGGAATATGGAATTATCCCGGCTGAGCCTTATTTTCTTATCATATTTGACGGAATTGCTCAGGAAAACTCTTATTTTACGGTTTCAGAGCATGCTACCTTCCAGACTGCACTTTATAATTTTTCTATTGGACTCCTGCGCAAAAATACACATTATATCCATGTAACCGATGCCCATAAGCATCAGATCCTTATTATCCCTGAAAGAGATCTGAAAAATGGCCCTGCGGATTTTTTAAGATCTCTTCAGGAAATTGTGAAAAGCCGCTTTTCGGCTAAGATCATCGGAAGTTACGGAAAAGCTGACAGAGGAACCGCAGATTCTATCCACGAGGCATACCAGACTGCAGTGCAATTCTTGACTTTCCGTTATATTTACGGAATTACAGAAGAACCTTTTCCAGTCTCTTTTCCCAGCAGAAAAGCCGTGGATCAAATATCCAGCCTAAGGCAATCTATCTGCAGCAGTCTGAAGGAAAAAAATACAGATGGTATTTTAAACGGCCTGCACCATATATTTCAAATTATACAGCAGGAACAGTTTTCCCTGTCTTCTCTGGAAATGGCTCTTTCTTCCGTTCTATCTTCAGCTGTTGAATATGCCATTCACCATAATCTTGAACTGTTTACGGAAGATCAACCCTGTTATACGGCTGCGGAAGTTATTTACAGCGGTTACAGCCTGGAAGAAATAGAAGAAAAATTTAATCAGCTTTTTATCTCCCTTCTTAATACACATGAATCTTCCGATATACCAATGATACAAAAACTGGTGCTGCAGGCTGCAAATCTAATCGAGCATGAGTACAGCAATCCTGACATGGGCCTTCAATACATCGCCTCATCCCTGCTGATCAGCCCTGCCTATCTAAGCAGGAATTTTAAACAGGTTATGAACTGTTCTGTTATGCAGTATATTACAAAATGCAGGATGGATTATGCTCTAGAACTTTTAAGCCATACGCCGCTCTCAATTTCAGCTGTAGCAGAGCAGACTGGATATAAGGATTCCTTCTATTTTTCCAAATGCTTTAAGCGATATTATGGCTTTTCGCCCTCCCATGTAAACCGCTAAACCGTCATTCAACCGAATACGATACCAACAATTGACATAGGAACCTATAAAACAAAAAAGCCCGGTAAAACCGGGCAAAATTAAAAGCGCGAGACGGGATTCGAACCCGCGGCCCCCACCTTGGCAAGGTGGTGCTCCACCCCTGAGCCACTCGCGCATTTA
>CABQJX010000082.1 GCA_902464595.1 uncultured Lachnoclostridium sp.
CCCCTCGGAATTTACCGGGGACTGGATCACGATTCCCCCGATCACCGGCTGATTGGAAAGCTCCAACTCCAGCTGAACCGGAAACTCCTCTGAAATAGGTTGATCCTCATCCTCACGCTCCAGCATAATGGAGGAATTGGAATCTGTGTTAAACAGATCTTCCACATCTCCCTCCACCCTTGTGGCATTGCTGGAGGAGGCAAGCTTCACATCTCCCTCATGGACGGTAATAGAGCGCTCCACTGTGGAAGGAATGTTGTCACTTCCCTCTTTTCCTGTGTAGAGGGATGCAAAATACTGAAGATCTATGAGATCCACTTCGCCGTCCCGGTTCAGATCCATGCCTTCCTGATCCTTGCCTGTGACTTCTCCGTCATAGACGGCATCAATCAGTTCGTCTAAATCTTCCTTGTCAATGGAACCGCTTCCATTGACATCCCCCATGCGGATCAATCCCGGATGGGCCGATGAGGAAGAATAAGAGGTATCCCCGTAATCGTTTAAGATCATCACCTTGGAGGTATCCCCTTTTACCTCTATGGGCTGTTCATAGGGCAGATAACCTTCCGCCGTTACCCTCAGGTCATACTTGCCGTCCGGAAGGTTATCAAACACTGCTTTTTCTCTCTGGGCTGCATCCTCCTCCGGCATCAGGCTGACTGCCTGGGAATCTTCCAGCCGCTCCTCGTCTGAACTGGCCCTTACTTTCTTCGACACTGCCTTCTCAAGCTGGACTTGAAAATCCACAGCAGACTTCACAGGAAGAAGGGTGCGGATCTCCACCGTCACTGCGCCTCTATGTTCCTTTCTCGGCTTTGCCAGCTGGCTGGGAGTGGCGGCAGGGAGTATTTCTGTAAAGGAATCCTCAGCCTCCCCATCCTCTTTTTGCGGTTCCGACGGGGTCGCCGTCGGGATCTTTTCTCCTTCTGCCTCTGGGGCGGAACCAATATCGCTTTCTTTATCGGCCTCAGGCCCTGAGCCAGTCTCTGTATCGCCTTCTTTATCGGTCTCAGACCCTGAGCCAGTCTCTGTATCGACTTCTTTATCGGCTTCAGGCTCTGAGCCGGTCTCTGTATCGCCATGTTTGTCATCTTCGGATCCATGACTGCCTTCTGTTTCCTTCTGCGGTTCTTCTTCCTCTCCCGATTCCATGGAAGAAGACGGATCCTTCTCCTCTCCTTCCTCCTCTGAGGCTTCTCTTTGTACCGCATATTCCGTCTGCTGTGCTCCATAGGCGTTAAAACCGCCAAGGGGAAGCTGCATACTCATGCAGGCAGCCAGCATCCACGCCAGTTGTCGTTTCATTTTTGCTTCTCCTTATCTTATTTTATTGACGGTATGACTGCCGGCGGAGTAAAGGGGTAATGGTATGAGAATCAGCATCACAGAAGAAAATTTAGATTTTTTTGAGGCCCTTGCAAGCCCTGTCCGCCTCAAAATCATCGCCTGCCTAGCCAAAAACAGTATGAACATAAAAGATTTAGCTCAAAGCGTAGGCGTCAGCAGTGCTATTATGACATCTCACATCAAAAAACTGGAAAATGCCCACATTGTAGAATCAAAAAAGAGCCGGCAATACGGAAAGGTATGCAGCCTTGTTGGAACCAATTATATGCTTCTGTTTCCTACGCCAAGGTTATCGATTACTCATTATGATATAAATTTAAAAGTAGGACAGTATTCCCAGGCAAAAATAGGCCCAACCTGTGGTCTGGCTACAGAACACAGTGTGATCGGTGACTACGATGATCCTCGTTGTTTTTATGATCCACGCCGCGAAAACGCAGAACTCATCTGGTTTTCTACTGGGTTTGTAGAGTATTATATTCCTAATTATGTTCCCGAAGGCTGTCAGGTAACCAGCATTGAGATATGTGCAGAAATGTGCTCTGAGTATCCTGATGTAAAATCCGATGCCGTTTCTAATATTGATCTTCTTCTAAATGAAGAATTACTCTGTACCTGGCAGTCTCCAGGAGATTTCGGCGACAGGCGCGGCAGGTATACCCCCTCTTGGTGGCATGCAGGACAATATGGAATACTGAAACGTTATGAAATAAACCATTCAGGAGTATATTTAGACAAAGAATTAAAATCCGAAAAAAATTTAAGTCAGTTTCATACAGAAAAAGATTACTGGACACTTCGTTTTGCTGTCAATGAATCAGCTGGAATCCCTGGCGGATTAACATTGTTCGGAAGTAAATTTGGAGATTATCCGCAGGACATTTATGTATGCGTCCGATATGAATAATCAACCATCCCACTTTTTATAGGAGACTTATTATGAATAGAAAAAAAGCAAGTATGATCGTCGATAAAAATTTTGTCATTTCAGAAATAGATGACCGGATTTACGGCTCTTTCATCGAACATTTAGGCCGGGCTGTCTATAACGGAATCTACCAGCCAGGCCACCCTTGCGCTGATGCAGACGGTTTTAGATCCGATGTCCTTTCTCTGGTAAAAGATCTTCATGTACCAATCATCCGCTATCCTGGCGGTAATTTTGTTTCTAACTTTTTCTGGGAAGACAGCGTGGGCCCAAAAGACAAGAGGAAAAAACGACTGGATCTGGCATGGAGGACGTTAGAGACGAATGAGTTTGGATTAGAGGAATTTTCACAGTGGACAAAGAAAGCCGGATCTGATATTATGATGGCTGTTAATCTGGGAACCAGAGGGATCGCAGATGCATTAAATTTATTAGAATACTGTAATCTTGACACAAACTCCTTCTATTCTGACCTAAGAAAAAGCCATGGGCACAAAGAACCTTACAACATCAAAACCTGGTGTTCTTGGCAATGAGATGGATGGTCCGTGGCAAACCGGCCATAAAACAGCTTATGAATATGGCCATTTGGCTGCCGAAACAGCAAAAGCGATGAAAATGATAGACCCCTCTCTTGAACTGGTCAGCTGCGGAAGTTCCAATTCTGCTATGCCTACTTTTCCTCAATGGGAGGCCGATTCCCTGGAAGAGGACTACGATTATGTAGATTATATTTCACTCCACCAATACTATGGGAATGAAGCTGAAGACACAGCCGATTTTCTGGCAAATACTATGGGAATGAAGCTGAAGACACAGCCGATTTTCTGGCAAAAACACAGGATCTGGAACGTTTTATCCATACAGTTATTTCTGTATGTGATTATATTAAAGCAAAAAAGCGCAGCAAAAAGACGCTGAATCTAAGCTTTGACGAATGGAATGTATGGTTTCATTCTAAGTCAGCAGATCATAAAGAAATGGCAGATCATCCCTGGCAGATCGCTCCGCACCTTTTGGAAGATATTTATACATTTGAAGATGCTCTTTTAGTAGGGCTTATCCTTATTACTTTTTTAAATCATGCTGACCGTCTAAAAATCGCATGCTTAGCGCAGCTTGTCAACGTTATCGCTCCAATCATGACGGATAATGAGGGAGGAGCTTTCCGACAGACTATTTATTATCCCTTCCTCCACGCTTCCCAATATGGACGCGGAACTGCATTAAAACCAGTTCTCTGCTCCAGCTGCCACGATACCAGTACCCATGAATCTGTAACAGATATTCAGGCTGCTGTTGTATACAATGAGGAAAAAGAAGAACTGACTATTTTTGCTGTCAACCGCCATACTGAGGAGGATATTCTCTTTGAAGCCGATCTGCGAAGTTTTGACCATTTCCAGGTTGCAGAGTATCTCGTTTTAGAGCAGGACAACATGAAGGCTGTCAATTCTCTGACCAGGGAAACCGTATTTCCTGTGCTAAAAACAAAGTATGAGATGAAAGACGGCATTTTCTCTACGGTTATGAATCACTGTTCATGGAATGTAATACGCCTGCAAAAAAGATAGATCTTCCATCTTGATTATAAATAAATTTTTGTGATGAAAACAGAATATCAAGACAGCCGGATAGAGACTGCAAACGCCCTCCATCCGGCTGTCTTATTTTATCATATGGATTTATTTCCCCTTTCCCATCGCCTGGGCCACGATCCGGTCCAGCTCTGCTTCCGCTACCACCGGCCTATGGCTCTGGGAGCCGGAAGCCTCCTTTGAACGGTCTTCCCCGCTCTTTGGATCTGGGAATTTTTTCTTTACCTGCAAGGTCATGCGAACCTCCATAGGGTTAATGATCACTCCTTCCGCCTCATCTGTCATGATCTGGGTGATCTTATCGGCGGTGATCACCAGGGGCCGCAGATTCCCCCCGCGGTTAAACTTCTGAAATTCCAGAATGTCCGTAAAAATAGCCTGGAACAGATGATCGTTCACCTTCACAGCTGCCAGGCTGTTGCTCTCTGCCTGAGCCGGAATGATAAAGGTTCCCTTTAAAAAGCCGTTGGTGATCTCCTCCTGCCATTCCTTCGCCTGGGCAGTGGATTCCTGTCCCGGCTTGCGCCTGGCTTCCTGCATATAATAAAGCATGGTCAGATGGAGAGAAGGATTCTCCACCCATACTTTTCCCTCCTGAACCTGATTATTCCTCTTGACAAACTCGGTCAGCTGGATCACACACTCCTTCTGCCCGTCCCTCACTAACATGGCATTGATGCCCATAGTATAAAGGCTGGTATAGAACAAAAGGAAATCCTTGTTCTCTATTTTTAATGTCCGCACAGGAAAACCGGCCGCTGTCATTTCCTTTGACTTTTCTACTGCCCTGCTTCCATCAAAGTAGATCAGGATCTCATCATCATAGGTCTCCTCATCACAGACTACGTAAGGTGCCCCCGTGCACAGGGAGGCCAGGACAAAAAGCTCGCCCGAGGTGCGCAGGCGGCTCATAATCTCTAACTTCTCTGCATTTCCATGTTCACTCATCTGTTCCATTCTCCTTTTGTGTATGTTAAATAGTAACCATGCACCCACCAGCTTCCGATTCCCGGTCTCCTGGGCCGCTGGCCTGTGCGAAGCCGTATCTGGCCATATTATAACATAAACTGAGAAAGGATACCACAAATAATGGGATTTTTACTGGATCAGATCGAAAATCCCACGAATGTCCTCCACAACCCAATCTGCTCCTGCTTCCAGATATGCTTTTCTTGCCTTGTCAAACACCTGAGAGCGTTCTTCACAGGAGAGAGCTTCCATCTCCTTCTCAGACAGTCCAACCAGGGAGCTTCCCTCCAGGATCCCTACCGTCTTTACGCCTGCATGAACCCCCTCCCGAATGTCGGACAATGTGTCTCCCACCTTTAGAACTCGCTTCACCGATGCTGCTCCTAATGCTTCCATATTTCTAAAGATCATATAGGGGAAGGGCCGTCCCTTTCCGCCGGTGGAATCAGGGCTGAACCAGCAGTTCGGCTCATATCCTTTTTCCCGGGCAGTTCTTGTGACGATCTCCATCATCCGATCCGTATAACCGGTAGTGGAGCCAATACGGATCCCCCGCTCCCTCAGCGCCTTTATTGTCTCAATCACATAAGGCTTCGGGTCTGAATACTGATCCAGAATCGTTAAAATCCTCGGCTCAAACTGCTGGTAGAGGCGATCTGCATCCCGATCCTCCGGATCCCGTCCATATTCCTGACGCCACAGGGAGGTGATCCTTGGCATGGAAAGCATGGTGCGGATGTGATCCCATTTTAGCATCCCCATGGGTTCCCGGATCTCCTCCATAGTTACATGGATCCCGAACTGTTCAAATACCCGCCCGAAGGCCATGACTGGGGCAAAGCATCCGTAATCCACCGTTGTTCCTGCCCAGTCAAAGATTACTGCCTCAATTTTTTCTCTCATTTTCTATCGCTCCCTATATCCTGGTTTTCTTACATCTTTTTTCCTATTTCATCTTCCCGCAGCTTTCAGCTCCAGCCGCCCCTGTTCTAACCTGCTCCTAGGCGCAGCTTTCCAAAAATTCTTTGAACAAACGGCATACCTGAAGAATATCCTCCTCGTAGATCTCTCCGATATTGCCAATGCGGAAGGTATCTGCATCTGTCAGCTTGCCAGGATAAATGGCATATCCTCTCTCCTTCATAAAATGGTACATATCCCCAAAAGAAATGTGCACACCTTGAGGATACAGAAATGTCGTAATAATCGGCCCCTGCTGTTCCTTGTCAATATAAGGCTGAAATCCCATCTTTTCCATTCCTTCGATCAAAAGATGGTTATTATGGGCATATCTGGCGCTGCGCGCTTTGATCCCCCCCTCCGCTTCCAGCTCCTTTAAGGCCTGGGCGCAGGCCAAAACCAATAGCCACCTCCCCTGCCCGAACCTTTTTTAGGGGACCGGAACCGGAACTTTCGATATGAGGGCCTGCATTTTGGTAAATACCGGCAAGAATGGTTCCGCCTTCTTCCTCCCCATACTGACTGACTAAAGCCTGGATCAAAAGCCAGCCTGTTGAGGAGCTTTTTACATCGGTCACAGATACCATATCCTGATAGACTGGATCTGCCAGATCTTTGATGGAATCCGGCATGGGAAGCCCTCTCTCTTCAAGCACCTGGGTATTAACTAAGATCGCTCCCTCCTGTGCTGTAAGAGGGCGGTAATAATCCGGCACTGGATCTAAAGGCTTTTGGTCACAGGCAAGCTTTAAAAACATATGGCTCTGCTCCATAGCGCTTTCCAAATAGAAGGAACTCATGGTAACTACATCCGCCTCAATGGATGACTGTTCTGCTAAGAGCTTCCCTCCAAGCTCTGAGGTTGCAAAGGTCTGAAACTGATATTTTCCTCCATACCCTGCCTCATTTAATGCTGCCTTGATAGCCTCAGCCGCTTCATCATCTGCATTGGAGTAAATGATGACCGGACGTTTTTCCTCCCCATTTCCAAACATCCCCGCACTCTTTGCCCCTAACAGAAGGGTAAAGATCAGAAGGATCAGAATCGGTATCCTCCGTTTGTTTCCTTTCTGGCGGGCTAAAAGGGCAAAAATAATCCTGGCTGCCAGATTGGTGAAAAAGATTGCCAGAGAAAGAACAAAAATCTCGTTAAATTTTGCAAAATGCTGGAGCTCTTTCATTTTGGCTGTGAGCACCATGGTTTTGGATCCTGTCAAAAAGATAACGGCGCTGACCGTGACCATGGCGTTGACAAAATAATAGCAGAATACCTCTAAAATGGTTCCCATTGCATTGGGCGTCACAACACGCACAATGGTTTTCAGCCAGCTGTCCCCCATGAGCATAGCTGTGGTCTCCCATCCCCCATTCATCTTTTCCAGAGAATTTTTCATCATCAGATAGGGTGTTGAGAAGAAATGAACCACGTTGCAGATGATGATTAGAAAAAATGTATTCTGCAGAGGCCCCCCGGAAAAAACCAGCATAAAAGCAATTCCAAGAACCATTCCCGGTATGGTATTGGTGACCAGGGCAATGGTTTCCACTGTGTTCTTTACCCCTGCCCCCAGGCTGCTTCGGGAGGTAACCAAAGCGGCTCCGTAAGCGGCTATACTTCCCACTGCCGCTGTAGCCAGGGCTGCAAAGATGGAATTGCAGAACACATTTAACAGGGAGGGGTCTGCAAATACTTTTTTTACATGCTCCATGGTAGGAAGCATCCGATAAGGCCATTCCGACACAAAGGGAACAAAAAACACAGCAGAAAACACCAGAAAGATCACAGCACAGCAAAAAACGCTGAATGATCCCAGAAGGAAATCACGGATAGGGTCCTTCTCCATCTCAAGATCGGATCGTTTGCTGTAACGGACATTAAAACGGTTCAGATACCGGAGCAGCCCTATGCTGAATATGGAAGGCAAAAGCATAACAACCGCTGCAGCCGCTCCCACAGAAAAATCAGGAAGGCTTCCCAGCATCCAGTCATAGAGGCAGGAAGCCGCCACCCTGTACTCCCCTCCCACAGAGGCCGGAATACCGTAATCAGTAAAAGCCAGGAAAAAGCACTGGACAAAAGAAGCAGCCAAAGTTCCCCACAAGGGCCTCAAAACCGTCATGTGAAAGGTTCTCCAGGGAGTATCCCCCATCACCCGGGACACGATCATAAATCTCTTGTCTACATATTCCATGGTATTTAAAATCAGGAGGAAGGATACGGGGAGGGTGTAGATCATATATCCGATCACAAGACCGCCTAGTCCATAAACCGGAAAGACTGTCCGGCCTAGCAGGCGGGTGACAAGCCCCTGATTTCCAAAAGTATAGATCAGGGCAAAGCCGTAGGTGATGGTGGGGAGAAGCATGGGAAGCAGCACGATCCCCCGGACTGCCTGTTTTACTCTGTTCGGGATCCGGGTGTAGTGGATCCCGCAGGCCAATCCAAAAGCCGCTAGGGTAGTAAGAGAAGCGGAAAGTCCCGCTGACAGAAAACTGTTTTTTAGTGCCTTCTGAAACTCCCCGGAAAAGAGAGAAACATAATGATCCAGCACAAATCCGCTGTCTCCCCAAAAAGACTTTATAAAAAGCCGGATAGCCGGTACTGCCAAAAAGCAGAAAAATACAAGGGTCAAAAAGATAAAGATGAGCCGCAGCTCCTTTTGCTGTCGTTCCTTCATGAAATCCACCTTATGCAGTCAACCCTGCAAAACGAAACAGGGTAAATATATTGTTCTTTTTGATCTCCAGCTGATTCAGGATAAATTCCTTTACAAAGCGGTTCCTGGGACTCTGGATGATCTCATCCGGGCAGCCATACTGGGAAATGGAGCCCTGGTCGATGATCAGCACTTTATCTGACAATGTCAGAGCCTCCTCCGGATCATGGGTCACAATAATGGTCGTCAGGTTAAATTCCCTGGCAATGGTCTTGATCCGCTCCTCCTTAATTCTCGTCCTGTGTGCTCCTGTGTTTTGTTTTTTTGGAAACTGCCGGACGGCTTCCTTTCGCTGCTTCCTTTCGTGTTTTCATTTTATGACCGGATCCCGCCATTTTACAAGTCAAATCTTCGTATGTCCTATGTAAGGAATATGTAAAGAAAAAAGGACGGTTCTCCGTAGATTTTCTACAGAAAACAGTCCTCCCCCATATCAACAGACAGACGGGCCGACATACGGCTGTTTCCGGCAAAGGCCTTTTCACAAGCTTTATAATTCTGGTTAAAAACCCCCATATACAGCATATCCACAATTGCCAGCTGAGTGATCCTGGAAAAAATCGCCTTTCCCCGCAGAAATTGGCGGCTGCTGGTACACAGTACATAATCCCCATACCGTGTAATGGGTGCGTTTATAAAATTTGTAATGATCACGGTTTGGGCGCCTGCCTTTTTCGCCCTTCTCATCAGTTCAACCGTAGGCTTTGACGTTCCGGAATAGGAGATTCCTATTGCCAGATCCTCTTTTCCTAAACCTAGAGCGCTTGCATGCTGGATATAAAAATCGTTATATCGGCAGCAGGGGATCCCCAAATACAATAATTTCACCATAAGATCTTCTGCCACAGCCCCTGAGTCCTCCACTCCATAAACCACGACCCGCTTCGCCCCGGCAATGGCCTTCACCGCTCCCTCGTAATCCTTCTCAGATAAGGATCGCAGCGTCTCCTCCAGCATATGGACTGCAGAACCAATCACCTTTCCCGGAATATGGGAAACAGCCTCCTTGGGGCTGATAGGAACGCCATAAAGCGAAAGGCTCCCTTCCCTTTTCTCTCCTTCTGTCTTTCCCATTCCACAGCTTTGCATAAGATCATTTTTAAACTCGGTAAATCCCTGGTATCCCAAAGCCTTCACAAAGCGGATCATGGTAGGCTGGCTTACCTTGGCTTTCCTGCTTACATCTGCGATCCGCAGATCCCCATAATTCCCCCTATAACCTAATAAATAATCCGCCGCCTTCTTTTCTGATGGCCTAAGGGAGGGATAATGCTCCCTAATCCGCGCCTGGATCCGATCGTCCATAATAGCCTCCTCACTATACACTCTTTCTTAAGTTTCCGCATTTTCCAAAATCACATAAAACAGCCAGAAAAAAGTAGAAAATCTACAGATTTTTTCCTTCTTTCCTCACCATTCCTTTTTTTCTTTCTCATAACCGACTGATTTTTTCACTGATTTTCCTCTTTTTTGCCCTCTGGCTGCTGTCCTGTTCTTAAAAAAATACAATCTTATCCCTGATTATACAAAATCCCTTAGGATCCTAAGAGCATAATTTGGTAAAAGAGAGGTAAATTCCATGTAAAATGTAAAGATTTTTAAGAACTTCGTTCCTTGTTGCTTCCGCCCGGATATGATATACTGTGGCAGGTGTAAATAATATACAAAGGTTATTTGTAATAATGGATCAATGATCCGGAAAGGTTCAATAAGCGTTATGGATTTCAAACATTCCCTTTTCCGTTCCAAGCTTCCTTCCCTCCTCGATCTGGCGGGAAAGCTTGCGGCCATCAGCTGGCTTCTGACAAATACCCTGTTTTTGCTGGTCAGCCCCATCCCCTTTGTGTCCCTAGATTTTGTGCGTCAGATCCCTCTTGACAATTTTCTTCTTACCTGGGCTGGGATTTTTTGCTGTCTGTCCCTTGTGATCTCCTTTCCGGCTGTGCGAGCCAGGAGACCCGTCCTCCTTTTCCCCACAGCTGTTATGTACGCCGCTGCTCTGATCATCAAAGGAGAAATACTGATATGAGTCAAACGAATATACAGCCGAACCTGTTTCTGACCAAAAAGAGGCTGGCCGCAATCCTGATCTGTGCGGCCTGCCTCTGGTTTTTGTTTACCGGTTTTCTGACGGTAGTGCGTTATCGCGCCAACTATGCTTCCACCTATGATTTTGGTATTTTTTCCCAAATGTACTACTATATGGATCAGACACTGGCTCCCATGACCACCTGTGAACGCGATGGGCTTCTGTCCCATTTTGCCGTCCATTTGTCTCCTATTTTTTACCTGCTCCTTCCGGTCTATCATCTGATCCCCAGGCAGGAAACCCTTCTGGTCCTCCAGGCCCTTCTTGTGGCAAGCGGCATGATCCCTATGTATCTGTTGGCAAAAGCTTTCCGCCTTTCCAACTGGGAAATTTTAGGATTTACCTTGATGTACTGCTTATACCCTGCTTTTATGGGAGGCTGTTTTTACGATTTTCATGAAAACAAGTTTCTGGCAGCCCTTATCCTGTGGTGCATGTATTTTATGGAAATAAAGCGGTTTTGGGCAATGTTCGCCTCTCTCTTTCTCCTGCTCATGGTCAAAGAGGACGCCCCTGTATATGCCGCCTGCATTGGACTGTATCTCTTCCTTTGGAAGAAGGAATACGTAAGGGGCGCTTCTGCTTTTATCTTATCCTGCGCCTATTTCATAGGAGCCGTCTGGTACATCAACCGTTTCGGGGACGGAGCTATGGTCAACCGTTTTGACAATTTTATCTCTGACCCAGACCTTGGCCTCATCAGCATGTTTAAGACCCTTTTGGTCAATCCCGCTTATCTTCTGTCACAGATCGCAGTGAAAGATAAGATATGGTTTATCCTTCAAATGACGCTGCCGCTGTTTTTTCTTCCTTTTATGACAGGACACTGGCAAAAATGGGTTCTTCTGATCCCCTTTGTGCTCATCAACCTGATGTCCAACTATAAGTACCAACATTCCATTTATTTCCAGTACGTTTATGGATCCGGCGCTTTGCTGCTCTATCTTTCTCTGAGCAATTACTGCGCCCTGAAAGAAAGGATGAAGGGATCCTCCTTCTTCCCCCTTTTACTATGCGCCGCGGGCCTATTCTGGGGAACAGCCTTTACTTCCACGGTAATCATTGAAAAATCTGATTACCTTCCCCGGTATTTAGCTCACCGGGAAGATGCCGCCAGAGCTCGTGATCTTCTGTCCCAGATCCCACAGGATGCCTGTGTGAAAGCCTCCACCTTCTTCCTTCCCCAATTATCCATGCGGGATGAGATCTATCTGTTGGAGAGCCATCACCCCGCCCCCTATCTAGTGGTGGATCTGAGGAAGGGATACGAAAAAGATTTGGAACAGAAGCTGGCTTCCTATGAGGAAGAGGGATATAAGGCCTTAGGGACAGTGGAGGGTTATGTAACCGTATTAGAGAAGCTTCCTTAACCCTCCTGTTCCCTGCTTTCCAGATCCCTCTGGATCCCTTCCAGATAATGAACAAAAAAGCCTTCATGAGAACGGAGTTTCCATTCCTTTTCCATTTCCCCATAGGTAAAGCTCTTTCTTCCCCCATCTTCCATAC
>CABQJX010000083.1 GCA_902464595.1 uncultured Lachnoclostridium sp.
TGGAAACATTCTGTACAGACAGCGCGGAACCCACATTCATCCAGGCAACAACGTAGGCCGCGGCGGTGATGATACATTATTCGCTTTAGTTGACGGCGTTGTTAAGTTTGAGAGAAAGGGCAGAGACAAAAAGCAGGTTTCTGTATATCCAAGAGCAATCAACGAATAATAACGAGGAGCTCCATACTCACTGTATGGGGCTCTTTTTAGACGGACACTTACACCACAGGAGGTGCAATGTATGTTTGCCGACAGTGCAAAAGTATTTATTAAATCCGGCAAGGGCGGTGACGGCCATGTGTCCTTCCGGCGTGAAATGTATGTTCCCAATGGCGGTCCTGACGGAGGTGACGGCGGCCGCGGCGGTGATGTGATCTTTCAGGTAGATAAAGGAAAAAATACCCTGGTGGATTTTCGCCATGTCCGCAAGTATATTGCGAAGGACGGACAGGAAGGCGGGAAGAAGCGCTGTCACGGCGCTGATGCAGATGATCTGATCGTAAAAGTGCCGGAAGGAACCGTGATCAAGGATTTTGAAACTGGAAAAGTGATCGCAGATATGTCTGGGGATAATCAGAGGGAAGTGATCTTAAAGGGCGGACGTGGCGGTTTAGGAAATATGCATTTTGCCACCTCCACCATGCAGGTGCCCAAGTATGCTCAGCCAGGCCAGCCAGGAGCGGAGCTATGGGTTCAGCTGGAGCTGAAGGTGATCGCAGATGTAGGATTGGTTGGCTTCCCTAATGTGGGAAAATCCACGCTCCTGTCTGTTGTGAGCAATGCGAAACCAGAGATTGCCAACTACCATTTTACAACGCTGAATCCTCATTTAGGCGTAGTGGATCTGGGAGATGGCGGCGGATTTGTTATGGCTGATATTCCTGGACTGATCGAAGGCGCTTCTGAAGGTGTGGGCCTGGGACATTCTTTCCTTCGCCACATTGAGCGCACCAAGGTTCTGGTTCATGTAGTAGATGCCGCATCTGTGGAGGGCAGAGATCCCTTAGAGGATATTAGGACGATTAATCGGGAGCTGGCTGCATACAACCCTGATTTGTTAAAGCGTCCGCAGGTGATCGCTGCCAATAAGATGGATGCGGTATACTCTGATGAGGAATCAGAGACGATTCTGGACAAGCTAAAAAAGGAATTTGAACCTCAGGGAATCCAGGTATTTCCCATCTCAGCAGTGAGCAGAAAGGGAGTAAAGGAACTGCTGTACCATATTCAGGCTCTTTTAAAAACGGTGGATAACACACCAGTTATTTTTGAGAAGGAGTTTGAAGTTCAGTATGCAGGCGACCGCAATCTTCCATATACGGTGGAGAAGCAGGAGGGAGTTTATGTGGTGGAAGGCCCCAGAATTGAAAAAATGCTGGGATACACCAATCTGGATTCTGAAAAAGGATTTGAATTTTTCCAGAAATTCCTTCGGACAACAGGTATCCTGGATGAGCTGGAGAAAGCAGGCATCGAGGAAGGCGATACAGTCCGGATGTATGGATTAGAATTTGACTATTATAAATAAAAGGAGTTACTATGACCAGTAAGCAGAGAGCCTATTTAAAAGGTCTGGCTATGACGATCGACCCAGTATTTCAGATCGGCAAATCCAGTTTAACGCCGGAGATCACCCAGGCAGTGGATGAAGCGCTGGAGGCCAGGGAGCTGATTAAGATAACTGTGCTGAAGAACTGTCTTGATGACGGCGGTTCTATTGCAGATGTGCTGGCAGAGCGCACCCATTCTCAGGTCGTACAGGTGATCGGCCGAAAGATTGTGCTTTACCGCCCTGCAAAAGAGGAGAAAAAAAGAAAAATCGTTTTACCGGAGAAGTAGCAGGAACGTAAAACAAGGGGGTTCATTTGGGAAAAATAGGAATTTTGGGTGGAACCTTTGATCCTATCCACAGGGGGCATTTGCAGCTGGGAGAAAAAGCTTACCAACAGTTTCGTCTTGATTCTGTATGGTTCATGCCCTCAGGGACTCCGCCCCACAAAAAAGATCATAGGGTTACGGAGGGAGCTCTGCGGGAAGAAATGGTGAAATTGGCCATTGCAGATACTCCCTATTTTCTGTATTCGGATTTTGAATTAAAACGGCAGGGAAATACCTATACTGCTGAGACATTGGAGCTTCTCTGCCAGATCTATAGGGAAGATCAGTTTTATTTTATTATAGGAGCGGATTCCCTCTATCAGATTGAGCAGTGGTTCCGGCCGGAGCGGGTCATGGAGCTGGCGGTTCTTCTGGTAGCTGGCCGCCCTTATGGGCCGACCCACCGTCCCTTGGAAGAACAGATTTCCTATCTGGCGGCAAGGTATCATGCCAGGATCTATCCGATTCTCTGCCCTGAAATGGATATTTCTTCTGAAGATATACGGAAAAATATTTCCACGGGAAAGTCCATCCACGGATATGTTCCCGATGAAGTGGAAAAATATATTATAAACCGCGGGCTGTATTCTTAGAAAAATGATTCATCTGTCCTTACATGTAAAATAGTCTTTAAGGAATGGCAGCCCCAGGATTTGCGAAGGAGAAAGCTGTATGGAAAGCCGATCAGAGAACCATTTGGAGCGTATTATGGAGCTGCGGAAACATTTGAAAAAGAAGCTGCAGCCCATGCGTTATGAACATTCCCTCAGCGTATCTTATACCTGCATGAACCTGGCTATGTGCCATGGATATGATCTGGAAAAGGCAGAGCTGGCAGGGCTGCTCCACGATTGCGGAAAAAGGTACGAGGATACGGTGATACTGGAAAAATGTCTGAAATACCGGATCCCTATTTCAGATGAGGAGAAAAAAGCCCTTCCAGTGCTCCATGCAAAATATGGAGCATGGCTGGCAGAAAATAAATATAAGATCACTGACCCGGAAATTTTATCTGCCATCAGTTGTCATACCACAGGGAAGCCGGACATGACGGTTCTGGATAAAATATTATATATAGCGGACTATATAGAGCCCAGAAGATATAAAGCGGAGAATCTTCCCCAGATCCGGAAGCTGGCTTTTGAAGATCTGGACAGAACCATGTATTGTATTTTAGAAGGGACGCTGGAATATCTCAAAAAGCGGGGGGGATCGGTTGATCCCATGACTATAAAAGCGTATGAATCGTTTAAAAAATATAAATAGGAAGGAGAATGAGAATACAATGACTTCAAAAGAAATGGTAAAATTGGCCTATGATGCCCTTAGTGACAAAAAGGGAGAGGATATTAAGATTATTGATATTCAACAGGTATCCGTTCTGGCTGATTATTTCATCATTGCAGATGGAAACAACCCAAATCAGGTTCAGGCCATGGCTGATAATGTGGAGGAGGCATTGGCAAAGGCCGGCTGTGTATGCAGACAGATTGAAGGGTATCAGAATGCAAACTGGATCCTGATGGATTACAAAGATGTAATCGTTCATATTTTCTGCAGAGAAGACCGTTTGTTCTATGATCTGGAACGGATCTGGAGAGACGGAAAGACATTTGTGGATATAAAGGAATTGGAAGCAGAATAAAATAAAAGCATATAAAAAACATAAAAACTATATAGACCATACAAAAACCATCTGCCCGGCCATAAACAGTACGGGCAGATGGTTTTTATATACGGGAAAATTTTATATGTAGGAAAACATTTCTTTTACTGCATGATACGCAAAAGTCCGATCACTTTTCCGAGGATCTCAACATGATCTGTAATGATAGGATCCATTGTATCATTTTCGGGCTGTAAACGATAATGCCCATTTTCTTTAAAAAATCGCTTTACTGTGGCGGAATCATCGATCATTGCCACCACAATCTCTCCGTTTGCTGCAGTGGGGCATTGTTCCACAAGGATCCTGTCTCCCGGCATGATCCCGGCGTTCACCATACTTTCGCCTTTTACCTTGAGCATAAATACCTCAGCGTTGGGAAGCATCTCTGCTGGGAACGGAAAGTAGTCCTCAATCCTTTCTTCTGCTAAAATGGGCTCTCCGGCAGCTACCGTTCCTACAAGGGGAATGTTCACCATTTCCCTGCGGTTGAAATTAAATGTATCATCTAGGATTTCAATGGTTCTGGGCTTTGTAGGATCACGGCGTATGTAACCTTTTTCCTCCAGGGCAGAAAGATGAGAGTGGACGGACGAGGTAGATTTTAGATTTACCGCTTCGCAGATCTCCCGCACTGCGGGGGGATAGCCTTTCTTTAAAATGGTATTTTTAATATATTCTAATATTTCTTGCTGTTTTGAAGTGATCTTATCATCTGCCATATGCAACCTCCTGCTTTTCTGGTGTCATCCCTGGCTGGTCTGCAGGGAACCCATGCTCAATAGGAAACTCAAACGGAGTCCTATCTTCCTGATTCTTATATTACCATAAATGCAAAAAAAATGCAAACCTTTGTTCGTTTTTTTGAATAAAACCATTGACAAACAAACGTTCTGGAAGTATAGTATAACCATACAAAAGAACACACGTTCTAAATTGCGCGCAAGATAGGACCGCCTTAGGGAGGTTGCTTGAATGAAACAAAAGAGAAGGAAGTTAGGAAGAAGGATTCAAAAAAGGATTACCAAGAAGAGAGAAGTGCTTTTTATTTGCTGCGCCACATTTTTACTAATCGCTGTACTGGCAGGCCGTATGGCAGTTACAGCAATGGCGGGAGAGGAGAGGAAAGAGACTAAGATATGCTATAAAAGCGTTCAGATCCAGGAAGGTGACAGCCTCTGGACGATTGCCAGTCAATATCGCCATGGGAGTTCCATGAGTACGTCTGAATACATTGAACAGTTAAAACAGATGAATTGTTTGAAGCAGGATACAATCCATGCAGGCCAATACCTCACTGTGGTTTATTTCCCGCAGTAAATTGGCAATATGGAAGCGGTTCACTTATTTTATGCTATTTCTCTGACAATGTATACAAAAAATTCTTCTTGCATTTGAGTGGTTTATGTGATAGGATAAGAACAATACAGTTAGCATAAACTAACTCTTGGCAATCCATATGGTATTCAATTTCTGAACAGAGTTAGAAAAAAAGGATAGCATATGGATCTGCCCTTATCTCTAAAATTATATGGTATTGTCAGGAGGAATCAGTATGAGCAAAGAAACGCTTCATTTGATGCTGCAATTAGATCCTAAGGATTTAGAAACCCAAATTGCGCTGCAGTGCGCTCCGTTACTGACTGGTGTGAAAGTATCCAATCTGCTTACGGTGGATCGTTCCTTCAGAAGGCAGGTGTCTGGTCTTTTCAAGGGAACAATGATATCTTCCTGTATTTTATATGAATCGAAGGAAAAAACCACATTTTTGCTCTATAATCAGTCTGCGTTAGAATCCTATCTTGCGAGAGAACCAGTAAGAGAGCTGATGGACGGATTCGGCTATAAGGGTTGGGATTTGGATGAAATACTGAGTTATGTTTCAGTTAAATATGAAGAACATATGGAAGGGATTTCCGGTTTTCCCCATGAGATTGGATTGCTTTTAGGCTACCCGCCAAAAGATGTAGAGGGGTTTATTAAGAATAACGGGAGAAATTTTCTTGCTATTGGATATTGGAAGGTTTATGAAGATCTTCCGGAGTGCAGACGCACGTTTCGCGCATATAATTGCGCCCGGGAACGGCTGATCCATATGATATCCAGCGGTACTAAACTTCATGGAATTTTAAAAGTATATCATATGGAGCAGCGTTTATCACCAGCATCTGGAAGGACAGCTGCCCTGGATTCTTTTTAGACAGGAGAGTACCCGTTAAAACGAAAAAATATACATTAAAACAGCGCAACGTTATTTTAATCTGTTTTTTCTCTTAATCGTACTTTATTTCTTGCGCTGCGGCGGCGTTCATCTTCAAGTGCTGCATAGTGACGCTTCGTGGTATTGACGTCTGCATGTCCCAGAACATCTGCAACCAAATAAATATCGCCTGTCTCTCGGTAAAGATTCGTTCCGTAAGTGCTTCGCAGCTTGTGTGGGGTGATTGGTTTTAACGGAGCTACGGTACGCGCATATTTTTTTACTAGATTTTCTACGCTGCGGACTGCCATGCGCTTGCGCTGGAGTGAGAGAAAGAGAGCTTCTTCGTGGCCTTTTTCTGCGATGATATGTTTTCTTTCTTCCAAATAGTCACGCAGCGCATCTTCTACCTCTACACCAAAATAAACGGTTACTTCTTTTCCTCCTTTCCGGTATATACGTATTCCTCCATTTTTAAAATCAATATCAGATAAGTTTAAGCCCACACATTCGGATACTCGGATTCCAGTACCTAAAAGAAGGGTTAGGAGAGCAAGATCTCTTAATTTTGTTTTAGCATGGTAGCTTTTCTGTTTTTCTGTCAGTTTATCTCCCTGTTCTACTTCATCTAACAAAAGAGCAACCTCATCAACATCCAGACGGATAATTTCCTTTTCGTGCAATTTGGGAAGCTGGACCAAAGCAGCCGGATTGTTGGAAATCCGCTCATTTCTGTAATAGTAATTATAAAAGCTTTTTAAGGAGGAAATTTTTCTCATAATTCCCCGTTCTTTATTCATAACCTCTTGATTTTTATCATTAAACCGATATTTCAGATATTCCATATATTCTTCAAAGTCTGACACAGAAAGCTGGTCAAGATGTTCCAGCGTGATATTGGAAACGGAAAGATGGGATAATGCAGGGTTTTCCTTGAGAAGGAAATCAAAAAATACATGGAGATCATAAGCATAAGCGATCCGGGTTCTGGAAGAAGTCCTTGGCTCAATTCCCCGAAAGAAATCTCCGCAAAAAGGGGGAAGGTCTTTGATCAGACTGCGCAGCTTTAAAATGTTTTCACGGTCAATCTGTTCGTGATAGGATAATGTGCTCATGAAAATAAAACCTCATTTCGTGATTAAATAATAATTGTAATAATTGTGTGTATATAAAGAATATGAGAGAACCAGAAATGGAGCAAGAATGTCTGAAATGAATGTCTGAAATGGTTGAGCAAGTGAATATGTGAATATTTCGCTCCAACTATTCGTTAAACTAGACTTTCGCGAATAGTTGGAACAGGCACTATCCCCACTCATTTTCGTCGCATTTCTTTGCATAGGCTACATCAATGCTCTTTTCTGCAATTTTATAATTGATAATAAAATCTGTTTTTAAATTCCTGCAGCTTCCCTTCATTCCAATCTTGTATTGGCCGATAATATCCGGCAATCCGGCTGTAAATATCCATGACCTTTCCGCATGCCGGACAAAGGTTCTGACCTCCCATAAAAAAACCGCATGTTGGGCAAATACTATATACCGGCGATAAGGTAAGGCAAGGAATTTTATAGCCAGTCACAGCCTTTTTGACCAGATCTCTGGCTTTATGCCAATCTATGGATTTCTGATTCAAATAGATATGGAAAACCGTACCTGTTGTGTAAAGGCTTTGAAGATGTTCCTGCTGCTTGAATGCCTGCTCTAAAGAAAGGCTGCTTTCTGCCGGAAGCCGGGTGCTGTTTGTGTAATATAAGCTATCTCCTTTGGGACCAGCTGTTCGGATTGAAGGAAATTGCTGCCGGTCCAATCGGGCCAAACGAAATGCAGCTGATTCAGCTGGCGTGGCCTCCAAGCCAAACGGTGTTCCATAAGCCAATTGATAATGGATCAGTCGTTCTCTCATGTGATTTAATACACGGACAGCAAAATTTCTGGTTCTCTCCTCTTCTATCCCACCTTTCAGCCACGGGGCGTTGAGCCCAGCCTCATTCATTCCGATTATGCCCATGGAGGAAACATGGTTTTCAAAATTTTTCAGATAACAGGCTGTGTAAGGATACAGTCCCTTTTTCAATAACTGAGTAATAACTTTTCGTTTTGTCTCTAAGGCTCTGGCAGACAGATCCATTCTGTAATCCAGCAGACGGAAGAACTCTGCTTCATTTTGAGACTGAAAAGCGATTCGTGGAAGGTTAATGGTCACTACGCCGACAGCTCCCTCGTGGGGGCCATAACCGAAAAATCCTCCTGTTTTTCTGCGCAAAATCCGAATATCCCTGGGATTTTTATGCTTTTCTCTCCATATAGTGTCCTCACTGGAACTATAGATAAAATAAGGAGTTCCGTAACGGGCAGCAAGAGAAAACAAAAGGCGGTTCTGGTCGGAATCTGACCAATCATAATCATCTCCGATCTCATACGCTGCAATGGGATATTGAAATCCCAGTTCATGAGAATCTCCCTCCAGCATAGTTTCAAGAAAGGCCCGATTGATCATATCCATTTCCTTTTGGCAGTCCCCATAGGTAAAATCCATCGTTTTTCCGCCTACAATGGCAGGCTCCTGCTTCATGTGCTCCGGTACTTTCAAGTCCATGGAGATATGGGAAAAGGGAGCCTGTGTTCCCCAGCGGCTGGGTGTATTAACTCCGAAAACAAAGGCTTCCATACACTTTTTTACTTTGTCATAGGTCAGGCCGTCTGAACGGATAAAGGGAGCAAGGTAAGTATCAAAAGAAGAAAATGATTGAGAGGCAGCCCATTCATTTTGCATGATTCCGAGAAAATTTACCATTTGGTTGCAAAGAGTTGCCAGGTGCTTTGCCGGTGAAGCTGTAATCTTTCCAGGAATACCCCCTAACCCTTCTAACAGAAGCTGTCTGAGAGACCAGCCGCAGCTGTAGCCTGTCAACATAGACAGATCGTGAATATGGAAGTCGCCGCGCACATGGGCAGCGCAGATTTCTTTGTCATAGATTTCTGTCAGCCAATAATTAGCAGTTACTGCTCCGGAATTATTTAAAATCAATCCGCCCACAGAATAAGTGATCGTAGAATTTTCTTTTACTCTCCAATCTTCTTCTCTTACATAATGATCTACCACATCTTTGTAATCCAGCATGGGTTCTTTGAGACTGCGTATTTTTTCCCGCTGTTGGCGGTAAAGGATATAGGCTTTCGCTACAGCGGTATAGCCCGCTTCTTCCAATACCAGCTCCACACTGTCCTGAATATCCTCAACAGAAATACAGTCATTTTTTATCCGGTTCTGAAAAGCTGAAGTAACCCTTAGAGATAAAAGCTGGATCATATCGTCGGTATAGAATGTCTGGGTTGCGTTAAATGCTTTTTTTATTGCAGTGCTTATTTTCTCTAAATAAAATTCTGCTGTCATTCCATCTCTCTTTATGACTGTAAGCATATATGAAGTCCTCCTTGGGCTGCTTTATTTGTAAAAGGGGCTGGGGCTGTTCACAGCTTGGCTTTATTATATCAAAAAACGGAGAAGAAAAAAAGATAAGAGCCATACCAAAACGATTTTCATTTCCAACCGTATTTGATATGGCTCTTCTTATGATTTACATCACCATATAGTTATTCCTATATGATAAATCATTATCCTTCGATTGCAATATATGTCCTGTTTTCTGGAGCAGGCTTTGCTTCCTTTTTCGGGATATGCAGTTTCAGGGTTCCATCTTCAAACTTTGCGCGGATTTCTTCCTGCGTCACCTCATCTCCCACGTAAAAGCTTCTGCTGCAGGAACCAGAGTACCGCTCTCTTCGTATATAAGCCCCCTTTTCATCTTTTTCCTCTTTACTGGAATCTGTGCAGGCTTGTATGGTCAGATACCCATCCTTCAGCTCTGCTTTCAAATCTTCTTTTTTTACGCCTGGGATATTTATGATTACTTCATATTCCTTCTCATCTTCTCTCACATCGGTGTCCATCATGTTAAACCGTCTGGTGTCTCCGAATGTAGTGCTGAAAAAATCGTCCAACAGGTTTTCTCCAAATAAACTAGGCATTAACATAGATCATCTCTCCTTTTTGTGAAAATCATCTCTATTTGTTCTATTTGTAATATAACACTTGTTGTTAGCACTGTCAAGAGTTGAGTGCTAATTTGTTTGTGAATATTTTGTGAAGCCTTGATTTTATGCAATGTCATTAACTTTAGCAAAAAGCAGAAATCGTAGTCGTTTATAAAACTATGCTTTCTGCTTTTTTATCTTTATATGGGCATACTTATTCCCTTTACATCCCTTATTTTCTCTCTCACCGGTATCTTTTTATCAGACACAATTTCATCCAAAATGACTGCGGATCCTGAATTAGAAACTCTTTGTAAACAATATCTTTCTATCAATCTTGTGTATTGCTGGGGGATCTTTCTGCAAACTTATGCTCAGCGACTGCTACAGGCTGTTGGAGATACTATATTATCTATGTTTTCTCTAATCATTGGTGCTGTTTTGAATATTATTCTTAATCCGATTATGATTTTCGGTCTGCTTGGCTGTCCTGCAATGGGAGTCCGTGGTGCAGCAATTGCAACCGTTATCGGCCAAATAACTGGTGCTATCGCTGCCTTGCTGTTTAACTGTTTCCGAAATCCGATAATCCACGTCCGTCTGAAGAACTATCATTTCAAGTGGCAGGATGTTGCTGATATTTATCGGGTAGGACTTCCAACAATCATTATGCAGGCAATCGGAAGCATTATGACATTTGTAGTAAACAGAATACAGCTATTGCATGTCACACAAATTACTAAAAACACTTTCACAATCATAAGTTAAAGGGCATGAATCCATTAATAGATTCACGCCCTCTTACTCCTTTAATTTTCCTGTTTGCTCTGGTTAATATAATTAATAATCGTTTTGCATATTTCCTCTTTTGGTTTTCCAAGTGCTACTCCCAATTCCATATACAATAAATTTTCTGCTATCTGGAAATATCTTGCATCCGTGGCAGTACACTTTTTGCCTTGAGCAAGTCTTTTCTGTTTCCTCTCATATATCATTTTTATAATAGCAACCAAGGCTTCTGGATCATTTGCTTTTATTGCCGCTTTATAATTTTGCTCTCTCATTTTTCATTATTCGTCCAGGCTGTCGGAATCTCTGGAATTCTTTTGATCAAATTCCATGCCTTTTCTTTTGTCATACACAATCTCAGCTTGAATCCGAGTTTGAAACTGGAACATATATTTTCTCTTTTTCATCTTCGATTGGTTTTATCAGATAATACAATTTATTATTTCTTTCGTCCTGCGGATTTAAATATAAAATATCTTCTATTTTACAAATACCTATAACTGGTTTACTGACAAAGTCTCCAATTTCATACTTCACAAACTTCTCTCATTACTAATCAGCACCTTTATTCCGTAAAAGTATAACGTACAAAAGAGCCTTGATTATCTCCTGTTACTATTACAACATCTCCGCTTTCATTATGTGTGGATTCCAAAACCGGAAATCTTCCATTTTCCTTTACATAAGCTTCCGGGCTGTCTGCTTCTGCCTCAATCAAAGTTTTTTTACTGTATTTTTCTCCTCCACACGGATTTATTTCTTCAATAAAGATTTCATACTCATGCATGTATGGTTCCTCCTCAGATTCATTTTATAAAAACGAGTAGCATATATGTTGCTTTCCAACATCACTACACTACTCGCCGTTATTTTTATTATAAAACCATTTCGTGTTTATTTCAAAAGCGATTTTTACTAAAAATGTATCTTCTTTTTTAGATATTATTACCATGCGTTTACACATACTCAAACTTCTTTCTAAGATACATTCTTAGCAACATAATTCCCACATTGATAAATCCAAATATCAAGATCAAATTCACAGGTAGATATTCTCTGATTGCATCTCCCAGCACTGCTATCCCCGAAAGACTTCCGATTAAAAACATCTGCGAAATTTCCTCCCACATTTTTTTGTATTATTTTATTGTTTCCACGATTATTGCCGTGACAATTCCCAATATAAAAAGTACAGCTACAATTGCCAGAATCCTGATAACCCATGCTTCTCCACCTTTATATGCTATTTTCTGGTTGAATCCGTTATCATAGGTCGGATGTGCCAACCATTCACAAAATTCCTCTTAATCTCAAGATTACTCCTGATCTTAATAGAAATGTCACGGCAATAAGCACCATTGATTAAATTCTTAAATGAGATAATGATTTCGTCTGCCTGATTCTTTCCCTTGAGACTGTCATAATTGTCATTGATGCCTTCTTTCATCAGCATAATCATTGTATCAGGATAAAGTTCACAAAGTATC
>CABQJX010000084.1 GCA_902464595.1 uncultured Lachnoclostridium sp.
GGATAATTCCTTACTGGCTGTAAGGGATATTAACCATAAACATATTGTAGTAGATTGGAGGAATTAGTTTGAATTTAGAGGAAAAAGAGCATATGGAAGGAATGCCGCAGCCAGCACAGAAAGATGACCGGGATGCGGCGGTTGTGAGTGCAGCCAGCACAGCCAGTACAGCCAGTACAGCTGGTCAGAACGTTCCTGGAAAGCCTGATGGGGCGGGAGCATCCGCAGCAGGGAGTGAGACAGCCCCTTCACCGGCAGGAGAGCAGGCAGAAGGAAAGCCCCAGGCAGCAAAGCGCAGAAGACCGGCCCGGAAGAAAACATCTTCTAAGGATCAGGAAAACCATTCAGGAGAGAGGGAGGAAAAACCAGACTCTGCTGCAAAAGAGTCAGGAGTAAAACAGGCTTCTTCAAGAAGAAATTCCGGCGGAAAGACGGCCTCCTCCAAAAAGGAGGGAGATGCCAATGCTCCATCCAGGACAGACCGGTCCGGAAGCTCCAGGGCAAAAGGCAGCTCAGCAAAAGGCAGCTCAGCAAAAGGCAGTCCGGCGAAAGCAGGGGCAGTGAAAGGGGTTGATCAGAAGAATGGCATTTCCTCCAGGCAGAGAAAGGGAAAAAAGGATGGCAAGGGTACGTTAAAGATTATTCCCTTAGGCGGATTGGAACAGATCGGAATGAATATTACTGCCTTTGAGTATGAGGATACCATCATTGTAGTGGACTGCGGTCTGGCCTTTCCGGGGGATGATATGCTGGGGATCGATCTGGTGATCCCTGATGTGACTTATCTGAAGCAGAATATCGACAAGGTTAAGGGATTTGTGATCACCCATGGCCATGAGGATCATATTGGAGCCCTTCCCTATATCCTTCAGCAGGTCAATGTCCCTGTGTACGGCACAAAGCTGACCATCGCTTTGATTGAGCATAAGCTTGAGGAGCATCGTTTATTAAAGAATACCAAGCGCAAGGTGATGAAGCATGGACAGTCTGTGAACCTGGGATGCTTCCGGGTGGAATTTATCAAGACGAACCACAGCATCCAGGATGCTTCCGCCCTGGCGATCTTCACTCCCGTTGGAACAGTGCTCCACACAGGCGATTTTAAGATTGATTATACCCCGGTGTTTGGGGATCCCATTGATCTGCAGCGCTTTGCAGAGCTGGGAAAGAAAGGGGTTCTGGCCCTGATGGCAGACAGTACCAATGCTCTGCGTCCCGGCTTTACTATGTCTGAGCGCACCGTGGGAAGAACCTTTGACACTATATTTGCAGAACATCAAAATCGCCGTATCATCGTAGCCACCTTCGCTTCCAATGTAGACCGTGTCCAGCAGGTGGTGAATACGGCCTATAAATATGGGCGGAAGGTAGTGGTAGAGGGCCGCAGCATGGTGACGATCATGGATATTGCCAGCAAACTGGGCTATATCAATGTGCCGGACGGAACGCTTATCGACATCGAGCAGCTGAAAAATTATCCGCCTGAATCCACTGTGCTGATCACAACCGGAAGCCAGGGAGAGTCCATGGCAGCTCTCTCCCGGATGGCCTCCAATATCCATAAAAAGGTATCTATTATGCCTGGGGATGTGGTGGTTCTCAGTTCCACCCCGATTCCCGGAAATGAAAAGGCAGTGGCCAATGTAGTTAATGAGCTGGCTATGAAGGGAGCTGAGGTGATCTGTCAGGATACCCATGTGTCAGGACATGCCTGTCAGGAGGATCTGAAGCTGATCTATTCCCTGGTACAGCCGAAGTTTTCGATTCCGGTTCATGGAGAGTACCGCCACCGCATGGCTCAAAAGGAGCTGGCGATCCATACGGGCGTGGATAAGGATCATGCGGTTTTGATCAATTCCGGCGATGTGCTGGCCCTGGACGGAGAGAGCTGTCAGGTGATCGACCATGTTCCCTGCGGGGGGATCTTTGTGGATGGCCTGGGTGTGGGCGATGTGGGAAATATTGTACTGCGGGATAGACAAAACCTGGCTCAGAATGGTATTATTATCGTAGTGCTGACCCTGGAGAAGCACAGCAACCAGCTGCTTGCAGGGCCGGACATTGTATCCAGAGGCTTTGTGTATGTAAGAGAATCCGAGGATCTTCTGGAGGAAGCCCACAGCGTAGTGTATGATGCGATCGAGGACTGCTTGGATCGTCATGTGAACGACTGGGGCAAGATAAAGAATATCATCAAGGACAGTTTAAGCGACTTTTTGTGGAAGCGCATGAAGCGCAATCCTATGATCCTGCCGATCATCATGGAAGTATAGCGAAGATGAGCAGGCGCTCCCTGATCCGGGGAACGCCTGTTTTACGCAAATGCCTCTTTAGGCATTGAGGAATGGATTATGAGCAACCGAACAAGAGAGATCAACAAAATTACAATGGCTATTATCCGCATATCCGTCAAGCTCATGGTGTACGCCCTAATCATCCTTCTTCTCTACGAGGCGGTGATCCGGGGATATGCCTTCGGCCATGCAGTCTTTTTTGCCGAGGCCGTAGACGCCCCTCCGGGAAAGACGGTAACTGTGCAGATGAGCGGGGAGGAGTCCGTGTCTCAGGCAGCAAAGAAGCTGGCAGGCAAGGGGCTGATCAAGAGCCAATTTGCTTTTCTGTTTCAGAGCAAGTTTTATGATTACGACACCATCTATCCTGGAAGCTATGAACTTAACACTTCTATGACCTCAAAGGAAATCCTTCAGATATTGAACGAGGATCCTCAGGATGAGAAGGGCGTAGAGTCACGTAATGCAGGCTCTCAGAATGCAGGCGGGAAAAAGGAGGCAGCGGAAACGAAAGAAGATTCCGGCGGATCTGGTGCAGTCCGCGCAGTGCCTGAGCCGGCAGCACAAGAAGCAGAGGGCGCAGATCCGGCGGCAGCCTCCGCAGCAGTGCAGAATGGAGAAGAGAACGATTTAACGGAAGGGGCAGAGCCATCTGGAGCAGCCGGAGATCTACCAGAAAGCACAGAGGATATTTACGGAGATCTGGATCAGGAGGCAGAAGGAGGCTGGATCGAGGATTTAGGGGAGGAAGAAGAATGATCGTCAATCAAAGGATCACAGATTATATACATTCCCTGGAATCCAGCCAGGGAGCTTTCCTTGACTCTATTGAGGAAAAGGCGTTAAAAGACCGGGTTCCGATTATACGGAGGGAGACAGCCTCCTTTTTGAGGACCCTGATCACGGCTTTGCAGCCCATGCGGATCCTGGAGATCGGTACTGCAGTGGGATATTCTGCTCTGGTCATGTGCCAAGTGATGCCCAAAGAGGGACACATCACTACCATTGAAAAATATGAAAAGAGGATACCGGAGGCCAGAGAAAACTTCCTCCTGGCGGGAGAGACAGAGCGCATCACCTTTTTGGAGGGAGATGCGGATCAGATCCTCCCTTCTCTAAAGGGCCAGTCCTTTGATCTTGTTTTTATGGATGCAGCGAAGGGCCAGTATTTGACCTGGCTGCCCATGATCTTGGATCTTATGGCTCCGGGAGCCCTTCTTATATCAGACAATGTGCTCCAGGACGGGGATATTGTGGAATCCCGGTTTGCGGTGGAGCGCAGAAACAGGACCATACACAGCCGTATGCGCCAGTATCTCTATGAACTGAAGCACAGAAAGGAGCTTGAGACGGCCATCATCCCCATTGGGGACGGTGTGGCCCTGAGCAGCAAATACACGGAGGATCCAAAATGAGAAAAACAGAATTACTGATACCAGCAGGAAGCTTGGACGTGCTGAAGACAGCGGTAGTCTATGGAGCGGATGCGGTATATATCGGAGGGGAAGCCTTCGGGCTTCGGGCCAAGGCCCATAATTTTTCGGCGGATGATATGAAGGAGGGAATTGCCTTTGCCCATGACCGGGGAGTTAACGTTTATGTGACAGCCAATATCCTGGCCCATAATGATGACCTGGCAGGGGTGGAGGCTTATTTTGAAGAACTTCGTTCCATAGGGCCGGATGCCCTGATCATCTCAGATCCGGGTGTATTTGCCATTGCAAGGCGCGTACTTCCCCAGATGGAGATCCATATCAGTACTCAGGCCAATAATACGAATTATGGAACATACCAGTTCTGGCATCAGTTGGGAGCAAAGCGGGTGGTATCTGCCAGGGAGCTTTCTCTGGGTGAGATCCGTGAGATACGGGATCATATTCCGGAGGATATGGAGATTGAAAGTTTTATCCACGGAGCTATGTGCATTTCCTACTCAGGCCGCTGCCTGTTAAGCAATTATCTGGTAGGCAGGGACGCCAACCAGGGAGCCTGCACCCACCCTTGCCGCTGGAAATATTCTGTGGTGGAGGAGACCCGTCCCGGCGAGTATATGCCAGTCTATGAGAATGAGAGGGGAACCTATATTTTTAATTCCAAGGATCTGTGTATGATAGAGTATATTCCTGAGATGATTGAGGCAGGGATTGACAGCTTTAAGATTGAGGGCCGCATGAAAACAGCCCTCTATGTGGCTACTGTGACCAGGGCCTACAGAAAAGCGATTGATGATTACAAAAAGGATCCGGAGCTCTACCGTCGGAATCTGGAATGGTATAAGGAAGAAATTGGAAAATGTACAAACCGCAGGTTCACCACCGGCTTTTATTTTGGAAAGCCCACAGCGGAGGATCACATTTACGACAGCAGCACGTATGTAAAGAGCTACACCTATCTGGGGACGGTGGAGGAGACGGATCCGGCAGGCAGATGCCGCGTGGAACAGAAAAATAAATTTTCCCAGGGAGAGACCATCGAGGTAATGAAGCCGGACGGCCGGAACCTAAGGGCCGTGGTGGAGTTTATCGAAGACGAGGAGGGGAATCGGAGAGAAAGCGCCCCCCATCCAAAGGAGATCCTGTGGGTAAAGCTGTCAGAATCTCTGGAACCGTACGATATTCTGCGAAGAAAAGAGGAAATTTAAGGGACAGATCATCTGGAGAAAGGGAGGGGAAGCCGGGATGCTTGATTGGATACTCATAGGATTGGCGGTGCTGTGTGCCGCCTATTTTGCCATCATTGTGATGTATGCGGGCGTGGGAACCTCCTTTGCCTTTATATGGCTGTTTTTTGCAGCCCTTCTTGTATTTCTCGTCTATGGGAAATGGTATTATCTGAGAAATGCGGACCGGATCCCCAGATGGATCCCCGTGTCTGTGGTCACTACCTGCGTGGCGGGAGTGGTGATCCTGGCAGCCCTTTGCCTGCTGGTTTTCTGGGGAGCGGCGGCTCCTGCCAGGGATAACCTGGACTATGTCATTGTCCTGGGAGCCAGGGTAAAGGAGCATACAGTGAGCAATTCCCTCAAAAAGCGTCTGGACCGAGCGATCATCTATGCAGAGCGCAATCCTGATACAAAGCTGGTGCTCTCCGGGGGAAAAGGGCCGGGTGAGGCGGTCAGCGAGGCCAGGGCCATGTATGATTATATGGTGTATAACGGAATCCGGCCGGATCAGCTGCTTTTGGAGGAGACTTCCACCAGCACGGTGGAGAATATTGCCTACAGCAAGATTGTTATTGAGAAGGATCGGCAGAGGAGAAAAAAGCCGATCATCCCTGTCTTTGATAAAGCGAAGAAAGAGCTCTATGCCATTGCGCCGGATAAGCCATTGGAGATAGGGGTTCTTACCAGTAATTTCCATATTTACAGAGCGAGGAGAACCGCAGAAAAATGGGGATTTGACAATGTATGCGGCATATCCGCTGATTCCGACGGCGTTCTCTTTATCCACCTGTGCGTCAGGGAGTGCGCGTCCATTATAAAAGATCGGATCATGGGAAATATGTAGGTATGTTCCGGTATGTTTAAATATGCAGGGAATATGGAAGAATAAGAGGGATCTGGAACAACAGAATGGAGAGAGTGAGACTATGGCAGACAGAAAAAATTTGGAACAGGTAAAAGCGCTGGACGCTTACCGTGTAATGGACGAGGGCTTCGTGGAGGAGATGGATTCCAGCGTGATGGTGCTGGAGCACAAAAAAAGCGGCGCAAAGCTTTTCCTCATGTCCAACGAAGATGAGAATAAGGTATTTTATATTGGTTTCCGCACACCGCCTCATGACAGCACCGGTCTGCCCCATATACTGGAACACAGTGTCCTGGAAGGATCGGAGAAGTTTCCGGTAAAGGATCCATTTGTGGAGCTGGTGAAGGGGTCTCTGAATACCTTCTTAAATGCTATGACTTATCCGGATAAGACGGTGTATCCTGTAGCCAGCTGCAATGAGAAGGACTTCCAGAATCTGATGGATGTGTATCTGGACGGAGTATTCCACCCGGCTATTTATCATGAGCCAAAGATCTTTTTGCAGGAGGGATGGCATTATGAGCTTCCATCTTCCAAGGAGGATCTGATCATCAACGGGGTAGTGTATAATGAGATGAAGGGAGCGTTCTCGTCACCGGAGAGCGTTTTGGACCGCTTTACAAAGAGCGTCCTCTTTCCCAATACGCCTTACGCCAATGAATCCGGCGGTGATCCGGCAGTGATCCCGCAGCTGACCTACGAGGATTTTATCCGGTTCCATCAGAATTATTATCACCCGGCCAACAGCTATGTATATCTTTACGGAAATATGGACATGGCAGAAAAGCTTGAGTGGCTGGATCGGGAATATCTGAGCAGCTATGACCGGAGAGACTGCCATGCTGACTCTGCTATCCCCATGGAAACCACTTTTGACCATCCCATTGAAAGAGAGACCACATACTCAGTCACTGGGGAGGAGGGGATTAAGGACCGCACCTATCTTTCCGTTAATACGGTAGTGGGAACAGATCTGGATCCTAAGCTTTATGTGGCATTCCAGATATTGGAATATACGCTGTTAAATGCACCGGGAGCGCCCTTAAAGCAGGCCCTGATCGACGCCAAGATCGGTCAGGACATCTTGGGAGGATACGACTGCGGGATTCTGCAGCCCTATTTCTCTGTCATCGCTAAGAATGCAAACCCGGAACAAAAGGGAGAATTTCTGGCAGTGGTGAAGGGAACTCTCAGAAAACTGGCCGATCAGGGGATTGACAAAAAAAGCCTGCTGGCAGGATTGAATTTATATGAATTTCGTTACCGTGAGGCGGATTACGGTTCCGCCCCCAAGGGGCTGATGTACGGCCTTTGGTCCTTAGACAGCTGGCTGTATGACGGAAAGCCTACCCTGCATCTGGAGTATCAAAGAACCTTTGATTACCTGAAACAGGCAGTGGACGAAGGATATTTTGAGCAGCTGATACGGGATTATCTCTTAGATAATCCTCATGAGGCAGTGGTGACAGTACGTCCCCGGGTGGATCAGACGGCCGAGGAGGATCAGGCACTGGCAGACCGGCTGAAGGCTTACAAGGAGACCCTGAGCCAGGAGGAATTAGAGGAGCTTGCAAGGCGCACAAAAGAGCTGAAGGAGTATCAGGATACCCCATCCTCCCAGGAGGATCTAGAGAAGATCCCCATACTTTCCAGAGAAGATATTGCCCGGCAGGGAGGCGGATTTTCCTATCAGATAAAAGAGGAAAAGGGCATTCCTGTGATTCACAGCAGCTTTTTTACAGCAGGTATCGGATACCTGAAGCTTCTGTTCAGGACAGATGTTCTTCCGAAGGAAGATCTTCCCTATGCAGGGCTTTTGAAGTCAGTGCTGGGATATGTGGATACAGAGGGACACACCTACGGAGACCTTACCAGTGAAATTTACTTAAACAGCGGCGGCATCAGCTTTTCTATGGCTTCCTATCAGGATCAGAAACAGCAGGGAGGATTTACCGGTGTGTTTACAGCCAGTGCGAAGGTTCTTTACAGCAAGCTGGATTTCGCATTTTCCATTCTGTCTGAGGTTCTTATGTCCTCAAAGCTGGGGGATGAAAAGCGATTGGGGGAAATCTTAGATGAGACCCGGTCCAGGGCAAGAATGAAGCTGGAAAATGCCTCCCACGGCGCAGCAGTAGGACGTGCCCTGTCTTATTTTTCACCGGCGGGAGCCTTTGACGATATGACCGGAGGTGTTGGATATTATCAGTTTTTAGAGAAGGTCAGCAGCCGGTATTCCAAGGAAGCAGACTACCGAGGAGAGCTGGCGGCACGGTTAAAGGATGTGGCAGAAAGGCTTTTTACCGCCTCGAACCTTCTTGTCAGCTACACGGCAGATGAGGAGGGATACAGTTTCCTTCCCCGTTGTCTGGAGGAATTTCTGGAGGCTCTGCCCAAGGGATGCCAGACTCGTTATGAGTTTCCATTTTCGCCGGAAAACAGAAATGAGGGCTTTAAGACAGCTTCCCAAGTCAACTATGTGGCGCGCTGCGGTTCCTTTGCCGGAAACATGCCTTATACCGGCGCACTGCGGGTTCTGAAGGTGATCTTAAATTATGAATATCTTTGGATGAACCTTCGGGTAAAGGGCGGAGCGTACGGCTGTATGAGCAGTTTTGGAAGAAACGGAGACGGCTGCTTTGTATCCTACCGGGATCCCAAGCTGGCTGCAACCGATGAGGTTTACGAAGGGATCCCCTCTTACCTTCGCGAATTTTCCATCGATGACCGGGATATGACAAAATATGTCATTGGAACCATGAGCGAGGTAGATATGCCTCTCACCCCCTCCCAGCGGGGAGCCAGGAACCTGTCCGCTTATTTGAGCGGGATCACGGAGGAAATGGTACAGAGGGAGAGGGAACAGATCTTGGATGTGACCCAGAAGGACATACAGGCCCTGGCTGATCTGATCCAGGCAGTTCTTGACACAGGAGCCAGATGTGTGATCGGAAATGACCAGCAGATAAACGGTGCTCAGGAAATGTTCAAAAGCATAGAAAACCTTTACCACTAGACCGGCCTCAAAATAAAGGAAAAATGAATCATTGAGAGAAAGCGGATCATTAAGAAAAAACGAATTACAGCAGAAAAGGAATCATAACAGAAAACCGTGACAGGAGAAAGAGAGCGTTTCATGGAAGAAAATGTACAGAAGAAATCGGGTTTTGTCACTCTGATCGGACGGCCAAATGTGGGGAAGTCTACACTGATGAACCATCTGATCGGACAGAAGATCGCCATTACATCCGATAAGCCGCAGACAACAAGGAACAAGATCCAGACCGTTTATACGGACGAGAGGGGTCAGATCGTATTTTTGGACACCCCAGGTATCCACAAGGCAAAGAATAAGCTGGGGGAATATATGGTGAATGTGGCGGAGCACACCCTGAAAGAGGTAGATGTGATCCTGTGGCTGGTGGAGCCCACTACCTTTATCGGGGCAGGAGAGCGCCATATTGCAGAGCAGCTGAATAAAGTGACCACCCCCATTATCCTAGTGATCAATAAGATCGATACCGTTAAAAACCAGGACGATATTCTGACCTTTATAGCGGCATATAAGGATGTGTGCAGCTTTGCGGAGATCGTACCTCTGTCCGCACTGAAGGAAAAAAATACAGACCTTTTAACAGAGCTGATTTTTAAATATCTTCCCTACGGGCCCCAGTTTTATGATGAGGATACGGTCACAGACCAGCCTATGCGCCAGATAGCTGCTGAGCTGATCCGGGAGAAAGCCCTGCGTCTCCTGGACGATGAGATCCCTCATGGGATCGCAGTGACCATTGAGAAGATGAAGGAGCGCCCCAATGGACTGATAGACATTGAGGCCAGCATCGTGTGTGAACGGGAGTCCCACAAGGGGATCATCATTGGCAAGGGAGGAAGCATGTTAAAGCGCATCGGAAGCGAGGCAAGGCGGGAGATCGAGAACATGCTGGAGACCCGTGTAAACCTGCAGCTGTGGGTGAAGGTGCGAAAGGAATGGCGTGACAGCGAGCTGTATATGAAGAATTACGGGTATAACGAAAAAGAGATCTGATAAGGGGCGGATAAAAAATGAGGGAAACCGTATCCATGACCGGGATGGTACTGCTGTCAGCGCCGTGCGGGGATTATGACCGCCGCCTGGTGCTCCTTACCAGAGAGCGGGGGAAGATTACGGCCTTCTCTCACGGCTCCAGAAGGCCGGGGAATGCGCTCATGGCTGCCAGCAGGCCCTTCTGCTTCGGCACATTTGACCTGTATGAGGGAAGGGACGCTTATAATCTTCAATCCGCGAAGATACTCAATTATTTCGACGGCCTTTCCTCAGATATGGAAGCAGCCTGCTATGGTTCCTATTTTTTGGAAGTAGCTTCCTATTTCGGGCAGGAAAATATGGACGGAACGGAGTTTTTAAAGCTTCTTTATCAGTCTCTCAGGGCCCTTTTGACGCCATCTCTCCCCAATCGTCTGGTACGCCGTATTTTTGAACTCAAGGCAATGGTCATCAACGGGGAATACCGTGAGGAGCCATCCGGCCGTGCTTCTGATTCCTGCCGCTATGCCTGGGAATATGTTGTCTGCTCCCCAGCGGAATCCTTGTACCAGTTTGCCTTAAAGCCGGAGGTGCTTCGGGAGTTTGAACGGGAGGTAGAGGATGCCAGGCGTGATCTGGTCCATCATCTGTTCCGGTCATTGGAAATATTGGAGCTGATGTCCGGCTGAGGAAACTCAGGGAGAATAGGCTTGAAATTATAGTGTCTACCAGCTATAATAAGCGGTATATACGCTCCGGCTCATACAGGAGCGATCACAAGGAAGGAAGATACATGAAGAAATATGTGAGAGGGCTTCTGCTTTTCGTTGCCTGCGTTTCCCTTCTGGGAGGCTGTTCGAGGTCTGGAAAGGGGAAGGAGGAATTTGCAGAAAATACCCTTTATGTGGCAGAAGACGGCAGTGTTTCCTGGACTTCTGTGGAGACCTACAGCCAGGGAGATTACAAGACAGAGGAGCTTGAGGAATTTGCAGGCGCAAGGATCAGCGCATTCAACCAGTCCCTTGGCAAGGCCTCAGCCTATAAAAGCGATCATGAGGGGGAGCCGCTTCCTGTTTTTCTGGAATCAGTTCAAATGGAGGAAGGAAAGGCCGTCCTTGTGACCGGGTATGACGTACCTTCCCGTTTGGTGGAATTTTCCGCTGATATAGGAGACAGTACCATGCCTTTTGTCTCGATTGAAACAGGGAGAGCTGCAGTTGTGGCAGATCTGGAACAGACCTCTTATATCGATGGAAAGGGGCAGGAAGCGGACAAGAAAACTCTGTCTGACACAGTGTTAAAGGGAACGGATCTGGCAGTTAAGACCTCCGGCCAGGGAGTGATCGCCACAGAAAAGAAGATCCAGTATGTGAGCCAGGGCTGCGAGCTGTTAGGAGAAAGAATGGTACGGACTGCTTCAGAGGGAACAAGCTATATTATATTGGAATAGAAGGTTAATTCTCTATTCATTAAAATATAAGAATGATACCAGGGTCAAAAGGTCAGAAAACCGATGCAAGCTTGCTTGCAAGAGGTTTTTTGATCTTGGGAGCACGCAGTGCAGAGCAATCTGGTATCATAGGGGTCAAAAGACCTTTTGCCCCCAACATCTAAGAATGAGAAAAGAGAGGATGCGGTTTATGGAAAAGACAATGGAAAAGATCGTTGCGTTGGCGAAAAACAGAGGGTTTGTTTATCCGGGTTCTGAGATTTACGGCGGTTTGGCCAATACCTGGGATTATGGAAATCTGGGCGTCGAGCTGAAGAACAATGTAAAGCGTGCCTGGTGGAAGAAATTCATCATGGAGAGCCCCTACAACGTAGGTGTTGACTGTGCGATCTTAATGAATTCCCAGACCTGGATCGCCAGCGGACATTTGGGAGGATTCTCAGACCCGCTGATGGACTGTAAGGAGTGTAAGGAGCGGTTCCGTGCAGATAAGCTCATTGAGGATTACAATGCTGCTCATGGAATCGAGACCGAGGGTTCTGTGGACGGCTGGTCTCAGGAAGAAATGATGAACTACATCAACGAGAAGAATATCTGCTGTCCAAGCTGCGGCGCACACAATTTCACAGATATCCGTCAGTTTAACCTGATGTTTAAGACCTTCCAGGGCGTTACCGAGGATGCAAAGAACACCGTATACCTTCGTCCTGAGACTGCTCAGGGT
>CABQJX010000085.1 GCA_902464595.1 uncultured Lachnoclostridium sp.
GGGATCCGGTCTGAGATTTAAACACCCAACCATCAGAAAGGATGATTCTTTCCATCTCGAGTGGCTTTTTGGGCATTTCCTATTCCTCCTTACAATCAATATTATACCATATAATACGTGTAAAAACAATACGTATTATATAGAAAGTGAGGTCAAAAAATGGCAGGAGGCACATGGACAAGCCAGAACAAAGCCCAGCCGGGTGTATACGTTAACACCAAGTCACAGGGCAACATCAGGGCTAATATTGGCATACGGGGGACTGTAGCGATTGCAGAACCTCTTTCCTGGGGACCATCAGGGATTGTGCAGGCGATTATCCCAGGAGAGGATCTGACACCGTATATCGGCTACGATATTACAAATGAAAAGGCGCTGTTTCTTAGAGAAATGATGAAAGGCAGCGATACAACGGCAGGACCGTCAAAGATCCTTCTGTACCGCCCAAAAGGAACCAGCGGAGCAAAAGCGACGGCAACAATCGGGACACTGACCGCGATAGCTGTATATGAAGGTGTAAGGGGAAATGACATTTCCATCATTATTTCGGCAGATCCAGATAAAGAGAGTGTTTTCCAGGTTGCAACTGTAGTTGATGGATCTGTGAGAGATGAGCAGACCGCAGGGAAGGCAGAGGAACTCACAGGGAATGCATGGGTTACATTTAGCGGATCTGGAACGCTCGAAGCAACTGCTGGAAAGAATCTGACAAACGGAAAGGATCCTACTGTGGCGACAGCGGATTATGCGGCATGGCTCACAGCAATGGAACCATACAAGTTTGACGTGATGGTCTATGACGGCGAGGATGAGACAACGATCCAAGCGGTAGCAGCCTTTGTTAAGCGCGTTTCCAATAATGTGGGTCTGAAGTGCCAGGCAGTCATGGCAGACGCTTCTACATCAAACAGTGAATGGGTGATTTCGATAAAAAACGGTGTCAAGCTGGATGATGGAACCGTATTAACTCCGCAGCAGGCAACCTGGTGGCTGGGTGGAGCGGAGGCGGGAGCGCTGTATAATCAGTCCCTGACCTATTCTCGTTATCCCAACGCATTGGAAGCCAGCCCGAAGCTGACAGACGTGCAGATTGAAGAAGCAATTAAGGCCGGGGAAATCGTCTTTATTGATACATTTGACAAGGTGAAGGTGTGCACGGATATCAACACATTTACCAGCTTTGCTGTGGATAAAGGAGAGGAATATTCTAAAAACCGTGTTATGCGGGTACTGAATCAATTCTGCAATGATGTATATGAGCATTTCAGTAATTATTTCATTGGCAAGGTAAACAATGATGAGACCGGCCGCAGCCTGCTAAAAGGGTGGATTGTGGGCTATCTGAATGATATGCAGGCAAATGGAGGAGTCCAGAACTTTGAGGCGGAAGATGTGACGGTGGAGGCCGGAAATAGCATTGACGCCGTTATGATCGAAGTAAAGATTCAGCCAGTGGACAGCATTGAGAAGATATTCATGACGGTTACAGTATCTGTAAACGCTGAAGCAGAATAGGAGGTAGTACATGAGTTTTTTACTTGAACGGGACGCCCTGAATGGAAAGGCAGGAAGCGGGTTCATGACAATCGATGGCGAAAACCATGAGATGTTTGGACTAAAAAAATTTGATTCCAATGCAGAATTTCAGGAATCTGACTTTAAGGTAGTAGGAACCCGTCTGGTCCAGAAAAAGACTACAGGTGTATCCCTGACTGGTTCCATGACCATTTATTATGGAACGCCGCATTTCTTGCGAATGCTTCAGGATTATTTGAAGACAGGGAAGTTGCCATATTTTACGATCCAGATCACAAATGACGATCCATCTTCTACGGTAGGTACGCAGACAGTGGTATTTTACAACGTAAAACTTCAGAAACTTCCCATTTCCTCTCTGGATGCAGACGCTGATTTTCTGGAGATGGAAGTGGGATTTTCTTACACAAATATTGAGGTTCTGAATTGGTTTAAAGACCCGGAACAGTTAGGAGGTTGAAATTATTATGGGAGATATTAAAGCATTCCTGCTTCCGCCGGTTATGGAGGAAACGAAAGAGGTAGTAATTACAAAAAGAGCAGTAGGGGAGGATGGCAAGCCGGTGCCGTTTAAATTGCGTAGAATTGATCAAGAGACAAATAATAAATTAGTGCGGCAGTCTCAGAGAAAGAAAAAGGTCAACGGCCGAATTATTACAGAATTGGACAACACCCGATTTGGAAATCTGCTAATTTTAGAGTGTGTTATTGATCCAGATTTTAAAAATTCAGAACTTTGTGCTTATTACAAAACGGTCGATCCTCTGGACGTGCCTGGGAGAATGCTTTCCTCTGGTGAGTACGCCAAGTTAATGGAAGAAATCAATAAATTAAATGGTTTTGATGATGATACAGCAGATGCTGTAGATGAAACAGCAAAAAACTAGCAAATGAGGACACGCTGGATTCGTTTCTGTGCCGGTATATGCTATGCGAACATGGAGTGTTTCCTCTTGATGTTGTAAAAAGAAGTATTGAAGAAAAGAAATTAATGCTACACCTGATAAATCGTTGGAATAAGGAGGTGCTTGGAAAATAGGCGTTATAAAAGAGAGTTTGCAACTCACAGACCAATTCACAACGGCTTTTCAAAGGTTTATATCATTGGGAAACAAGGCAGCTCAGAGTGCTACGTATACGCAAAAGGCAACCGAATCAATGACCAGTGTGTCCTCACAGCGAATAAATATTCTTAACCAGTCTTTGACTGTTCAAACTCAGAATACAGCACGATTGCAAAGAGAATATCAAAAGTTATCGGTTCAACAGGGGGCTTCTATACGATCACTTAATAAGCTCGAAAGGCAAATAAACGTTTCCCAAAAGAAGGAATATGACTATGCGGCTGCAATAGCAAAAACCAAAGCCGAACTGCAGAAAGCTTCGGTGCAGGAGCGCTTAAATGCTGCTGCTATTGCAAAAAAAGAGGCTGCCATAAGAAAGATGGCTGTTGAAAATGTTAAAGCCGAGAAAAGTTCCCATGCTTTTGCAAGAGCATGGGGAACCATTCGTAATGCAGCAATAGTAGGAGGAGTTGTGTCTTTGGTTAAAAACATAACTACTGCTGCAGATAAGCAGACAACCCTGAATGCGCGGCTTAGGTTGATGACTAATAGTCTGGAAGAGGCAGATGAATTACAAGAAAGAATTTACCAGAGCGCGCAGAAATCACGAGCATCTTACAGCAGCACTGCGGATATGGTTGGTAAATTCGGAACGTTAGCGCCAGGGGCTTTTAGTAATTCTGCGGAAATTGTTGATTTTGCAGAGCAAATAAATAAGCACTTAACATTGTCTGGAGCAACTGGTGCTGGCGGAGATGCAGCTATATTACAGCTTACGCAGGCGCTTGGATCAGGGGTGTTACGAGGAGAGGAGCTTAATTCAGTACTAGAGCAAACTCCTACAATTGCACAAGCTATTGCAGAGTATATGGGGGTTAGTGTTGCAAAGATGCGGGAACTGGCTTCAAATGGAGCTGTTACTGCTGAAACAGTAAAAAATGCATTATTGAGCACCGCGGATGAAACAAATGCTAAATTTGCTGAGATGCCAATGACTTTTTCACAACTATGGCAAAGTGGAATTAATGCGGTTCAACAGGCAGCAATGCCGTTTTTACAAATATTATCATCTGGTGCAACCAAGATACATGATAATTGGGACACAATAGCCCCTATTTTAACGGGGGTTGCGGCAGCAGCCGGAGTGGTTGCTCTCGCTTTAGGAGTGCAGGCGGCAGCCACATGGATAGCTAATGCTGCAAACCGCGCTTTTATAGCTGGGCTTTTGACTAATCCATTAACATGGATAGCAGTAGCAATTGGAGTTGTTGTTGCAGCTATTTATAAGTGGATTCAATCAGTGGGTGGGATTTCAGTAGCCTGGTTAATTGCAAAAAATTATGTACTATCTGCTTGGGATGCAATACAGATTGGATTTATGACAGGCGTTTTTGCTGTGCAAAATTGGCTGGATAACATGGCGCTTAAATTCCGCATGGTGGGGGTAAATATTGCTAATGCTGTTGGAGATATGAAAGTAGCTGTACTTACGATTATTGAAAACATGGTTAATGGTGCGATTGGCTTACTTAACGATTTCATAGGCTCTGTAAATAAAATTCCCGGTGTTGCGATTGAATTTATTGATAAAGTTTCTTTTGCTGCTGACGCTGCTGCAAAAAACGAAGCTGAAAAATATACAAGAGCCTCTGAATTGTCTAATTTACAAGCGCAGGCTGAAGCAAGTGCTGCTGAAAGGGAAGCTAAGATATCTAATATGAAAGCAGAAGCGAATGCGCGGAAGGCAGATCGTTTATCTGGTATCGCGGCGGCAAAAGCGGAAGCAAAGGCAGCAGGAACGCAGGGGAATGCAGGGGAATCCGGAATATCAGCATATCAAGGGGATATTGATAAGGTCGGAAGCGTAGGCAAAATAAAAAATATTGAAGGTGACGTAAAGCTTTCTGATGAGGATATTAAGATCTACCGAGACCTGGCAGAGCGCCGCTATATGAACAATATAGAGCTTCAGACGCTGGCTCCGCAGATCAATGTATCTATTCCGGAAAGCGCTGCCAAGAATCTGACAGCCAATGATATTGCAGATAAATTGAAAGCGATCCTGATCGAACAGGCGGCCGCCGGAACAGCGGTATCACACGGATAGGAGGATAGGATGGGCCAGTTTAAAAATTCAACTTCCATCTATCTGAAATTTGGAAGTACGAAGATCCGGATACCGGTCAATCCGGAAGAGATTGAGATCAAGTATTCAAGCAATCATAAGGAGTATGATATTCTCGGCGTGGGAGAGGTTGTTGTGCAGAAGCGGCCAGGCTTAAGAGAAGTTTCCTGGAAGGGCTTTTTTCCTGGCGGGGACAGCATAGATCCTTATATCAATAAGGGGGCCAAAAATCCGGAGTGGTATGAGAAACAGATCCATAAGGCGATGAAAAGTAAGCAGAAGGGGCGGCTGATTATCAGCCGCTCAGGTCTTTATGACACCAATATGAGATGTATTATCAGTGAATTTGAGACAACGGACAAAGGCGGTGAGCCAGGGGATATATATTATTCACTGAAATTACAGGAATACAGGGATTATTCCCCACAAACAATCAGTATAGTAACCACGCCTCCTCCGTCATCTGGCGGGGAATCAGTTCAGAATAATACAGCTACAGAACAGCAAAGGGCAGTGGAAACGCCGGTGCTTCGGGTAGGGGCAACAGTAGTGGTGAATGGAGAATACTGTTATGACAGCTATGGTGGAAAACCTCATGGGATAGCAAATAATATCAGTACAACGGTTACCCGGATTGTTACCGGGAATCCTTATCCGGTTCATGTTGGTTCCTACGGCTGGGTACAGGAAAGCCAGCTTCAGATAACGGGGTGATACATATGGGCAGTATAACATTACAGGTTCAGACAACCGGGCTGGCTCCGGGTGGGGCCACACAGACAATCATTACGGATTATGCCACAACAGCCCAAGAGATCGAGCTTACAACGGAACGGTTTGATACCCCGGGAACCCTCTCCTTTACCTGTCTGGAAGAAAGCGGGATCGCTATCCCGGAAGGAAGTTCTGTGGAGTTTTCTGCGGATGGGGTAAAGATGTTTAAAGGATATATTTTTACTGCAGAACGTAATAAAGACGGGGAGGTATCATACACGGCTAGAGATCAGCTGAGATACTTAAAAGCGAATGCCAGCTATCTGTTCCAGAATATGACCCTGCCTCAGATCATCGGGCAGATTGCAGCAGACTTTGGCCTGAAGGTTGGGACTATGGAAGATACGGGATATGTGTTCCCATATTTGGATAAAGAAAATGAGGGCTGTCTTGATATTATATTTGATACCCTGGCTCAGACCATTGTGCAGACTGGAAAGATTTATAATTTCTACGATAACTGTGGGGAGCTATGCCTGACGGAAGCGAAGAATATGTTCATTACTACGCTTCTGGGAGATAAAAGCCTGGTAACAGACTATACCTATAAGCGTGATATTGACAGTAATACGTATAACCGTGTGAAGCTGGTGCGCAAAAATAAGAGTAGCGGAAGGACTGACGCCTACATACATGAGGACAACGATACCATTAAGAAATGGGGCCTGCTGCAGTATTATGACGAGGTGGATGAGAATCTGAATGAAGCCCAGATTGATGAGATGTGCAAGCAGTATCTGCAATACTACAACCGGGTGCTGCAGACATTGTCTTTGGATTCAATTGGGATTCCTGGTCTTCGGGCTGGGATGATTATCCCAGTAAGGATTGGAGCAGTAGACGGTCTTTCAGTTTCTCGTCTTATGATAGCAGAAAAGGTAACACATACCTTTGAAGGAGATGAACACGATCATACTATGAACATTGAAGTAAAAGACTTTGGACAACTGGGAGGGATTGATATTGTCTAATCTATTAGGAGTAATACAGGAAATTGCGCAGGAAAATCAGAAAGCGATGAAACCTACAGAAGTCGCATTTGGAACTGTAACTGCGGTATCACCGATTTCTATATTGGTGGACGGAACCTCCCAGCCAAAGCCGGAGGCAGGTCTGATCCTTACGGAATCCGTAATCCCTAAGACAGTTCCGGTTCAGGGAGGCAGCGGAGGAACCGTTGTAGTCAATAAGGGACTGGCTGTAGGCGATAAGGTTGTAATGCTGCGGGTTTCACGCGGTAATCGCTACATTGTTCTTTCTAAAGCATAAGGAGGAAGTATGGCAACATTACCGGACAATGTAGGACTGGATGTATCTTTAGAGCATACAGAGCAGCCTACCAATACATTTCTGATCGACTGGTCTTCCGGGCAGATCATCGGGCTGGACGACGGGCTGGAAGCCATGAGGCAGGCCGTAGATATTATTTTGCAAAACGAACGCTTCCATTGGCAGATTTATGACAGCAATTTTGGAACCGAGCTGGAGGATCTGGTCGGAGAAGAATATGATTATATTGTAAGTGAGCTTCCTCGACGGATCGAGGAAGCTTTTTCTTTGGACAATAGGATTTTATCCGTAGATAATTTTACGTTTTCAAAGCAGGGACAGAGTACTCTAACCGTATCATTTGACGTTATAACCGTATTTGGAGCTTTTACGGAGGAGGTGGAAATGTGATTGATTTTCAAGGCTATACCCAAAAAGCAATTCAAACACAGCTGCTGGGTAAGGTGTCGGATAAAATCGACAGACGGCAAGGCAGTATGATCCAGACTGCGCTTGGGCCGGTTGCCTGGTATTTGGAAGGCCTGTATATGCTGCTGTCACAGGTACAGGAAAATGCTTATGCAGGTACTGCAGTAGGGGAGTATCTGGATTATGTCTGTGCAGAACGAAACATAGTCCGGAAAGCACCTACTCCGGCAGTACGGCAGGGTACATTCAATGTGGAAATTCCCAGGGGATCCATGTTCAAAACAATTAACGGGGCCTCGTCTGTAATATTTGAGAGCGGAGAGCTGATAAGCAGCGAAAAAGACCGGTATGTGTACGAAATGACTTGTACGGTGTCCGGAACAATAGGAAACTCTTATACCGGAAATATGCTTCCTGTCACTGCTGTGTCAGGTCTTACAAGTGCAGTGCTTGGGGAAATTAAAACACCGGGATCAGATGAAGAAAATGATGATTCCCTGCGCACACGATTTTTTGAGAGTTTCGATGTGGCGTCATTTGGCGGAAATGTAGCTGCTTACAGAAATACGATTCTCGCTATTGAAGGAGTAGGAGCTGTACAAGTATATCCCGCGTGGAAGGGCGGAGGAACGGTGCTGTGCAGCATTTTGGACAGTGAATTAACGCCGGCAGAGAGCGGACTGGTTGAACAGGTGCAAAAAATAATCTGTCCATCGGAGCAAGGCGGATCCGGGCCTTCCGGAAACGGTTATGGTATGGCGCCCATCGGAGCAGCGGTGACTATCACTACAGCTACAAATCTTACTCTTAATATCTCTGTATCGATTCAGCTGGCAGCTACTGTAAGGATTGGCGCAGAGGCTTATCAGGATAAAATAGAGCAGAAGATACAGACATATCTCTTGTCGGTATGCAGAACCTGGGGAAATGCGATCAAAGGTCAGAAGATCGAATATGTGGTAGCGGTATATGCTTCCAGGATTGTGGCAGCTATTTTAGAGATCCCAGACATTGTTAATGTTACGGATGTTTTAATCAATGGATCTCCGGGAGATCTGACATTAACCGAGACAGCGCAATTACAGCAGATTCCTTCTCTTGGGGAGGTGACGGTTCGTGACAATTGATTTAATACAGATATTGCCGGAATATTTTCGGGAAATCCTGGAGTTTAAAGAGCTTATGAAAACGGATCAGGCTGTGCTTGCAGAGCTGGAAGCTAATATAGAACAGATCCGAAAGAATTTTTATATTCAAACGGCAGACGAAACTACATTAGCTCAGAAAGAGGCATTGTTTGATATATTTGCATCCCCTGGAGAAACGATTGAGTACCGACGCCAGAGACTGTTACAGAAATATAATACGATCGTTCCGTTTTCTATTGATTTTTTAAGAGATCAGTTAAAGGAATTGTTTGGAGAAGAGTTTACACTGAGCGTTGATACTGCGGCCAGTAAAATGGAGGTCTCAGTGACATCTTCGCGTTATGGCGCAGTGGATCTGCTCTACAATCTGCTCTGGGATGTGATCCCAGCGCACATTGAGATCCACGCAAATCAGCAGGTTAATAATTACAGTTCGGCGGGGCTGTATGTCGGCGGAGTAATGTCCAGTGCTTTTATGCAGACGATATAGCAGGAGGTAACAATGGGAGTATATAAAAAATCAGTCATTACAGAAATGGGAGAAGCACTTGCAGCGCGTGCAGTGTCTGGAGAGGCGACCATACAATTTTCCCACGCAAAAACATCATCATATACATATCCAGAAGGAACTAATTTAAAAAAGCTGACAGATCTGCAGGAAGTCAAGCAGACAGTTATTCCATCTAATGTACAAATTGCAAATGATACATTGATTAGTATCCGTTCTATGTTTGATAACAGCGGGATCACGCAGGAATACCTAATCCAGAATGTGGGTATCTATGCGTCAGATGGAGAAACGGAGATATTATTTGCAATTTGTCAGGCGGCCACCCCTGATCAAATGCCGGCCTTTAACGGCGTTGCTCCATCCTCCTTTATTTATAATGTTCAGGTTAGTATAGCGCAGGCAGAGCAGTTGTCTATCTCAATAAACACAGCAGGCGCAGCTACTGTACAGGATGTGATTGATCTGGAGAAAAAAGTAGAAACTAAAAAACTGGATTCTGCCGGCGGTGATATTTCCAACACGATTGTAAAAAGCTTTGGAACCTGTGAGGAGGAGTTTCCTGTCCCAGAGCCAGGGGAAGATTCTAAGACGCTGTGGGGGAAGGTAAAGAAGTTTGCGGGGGATATGAAGGACTGGATGATCGGTGTCTGCCTGTTGGGGCACATTGTTAATAACTGTGTGACCGATCGGGCGGATCTGCCTCTTTCAGCGGCTCAGGGAAAGGTGTTGATGGATCTTTATACTGTGCTCAATACCAAGCTCAAAGAAAAATCTATTGTATCCACCTATGATATTCCTGATCGGGATGGTGTATCTACAAAGCCAGACTATATATCCATTGGGTTTCATAACGTAACTCAATACAGCAATGGACAGTACATATACTCCATTCAGGCATTTGTATATCCAACCTCTCTAAAAGATTCCGTAATTGGCAATATTTCAGCTCAATATATGCACATCAAACAGGACATATATAGCTATAGCTATGATATGACCGGAAATCGCTTTCTCCTAATTCGGATCACTCCTGCCGGAGAGATTCGTTTGGAGACACTAAATGGCACAGCAATACCGCAGTCAGAGGTTCGTATGAGAGGCAGTATTGTTTTTTAACCGTATTAACATTTAAAGAACTGGTGTATATTTTTCCCAGCCTGTCCATATGCCGTGTATACATTTTCCAATGTAGAAATATTTTTTATTGGATTCATATGGATAAGCAGATAAAGTTCTATACGATTCATCAAACTCAATCACTTCTACAAACCAATTGCCAATATCACTTCCATCTGTACCTGCGGAACCATTTGAGACACACCAACGCCCTGCGGGTAAAGTGATTAGGTCAGCGCCTTTCAGGTCAATTACTTTATACTTTTGCTTGGTATTACACACAATAAAAATGAAAATTCAGGTCCCTTTGGGGCCTTTTATTATACATAAAAATACAAATACAGAAAGGAACGATGTCACATGGAAAAAATCAAAATAGGATCCTCGGATACACTCTATGGGATCGTCAGTATCCAGCCTGTAGATCATGGTGTCTTGCAGATCATATTTGTTGACGCAGTACCGCAGGCTTGGGGCGGGGACATTACCTTGTACACGGCTGGTGATGTGGAGGCCGCTACTCTCATGGGTTATGATACCTTGCTTATGCAGGAGGACAAGACGGTACAGCTGGCACAGTCTGACAGCGGATCAGGGCCAGTAGAGCCGCCTAAACCGCAAAAACCGCTGTATGCGCAGTTAATGGCACAGATGGCAGATTTGAGAGCAGAGCAGGTGGTATACAACCGGGCGGCGATGTTTGCAGCAGTGTCCTTTACGGATGAGCAGGCCCTACAAGTCCCGGATCTATATGATAAGTGGTCGGGGGACAGTATGCAGTATAAGGTGGGCATGCGTGTTAATTATAATGGATCTCTGTATAAGGTATTGCAGGATCACACCTCACAGCCGGACTGGACACCAGACGCAGCCCCATCTTTGTTTGCTAAGGTGTTGGTGGCAGATCCGGAAGTGATTCTGGAGTGGGAGCAGCCAGACAGTACCAATGGATACGCAAAAGGGGATCGTGTAACCCACAATGGTATCATTTGGGAATCTCTTGTGGATAACAATGTTTGGGAACCGGGGGCTGTGGGAACGGAATCCTTATGGAAAGAGGTAGAGGCGCAGTGATCGAAATCGTCAAATATGTGTTGGCAAACTGGGTGGAATGGCTATTTTTGGCCATATCCGCCTTTTTAGGTTACAGTTACCGTCAGCTTACGAAGCGCCAGAAAGAGGAGGCACAAAAGAGTGCTGCTTTACATGACGGTATGCAGGCCCTTTTAAGGGATCGCATTATCCAGGCATATAATCATTACCAGGATAAAGGGTACTGCCCGATTTATGGGAAAGAAAACGTCAAGCGGATGTATGACGCTTACCATGTACTGGGCGGTAATGATGTGGCGACCAAGCTTAAAGATACACTGATTGAAATGCCGGAGGAACCGATGGAAGAAGGGAGGTGATGAGAATGAAAGAGAAACTGGCGAAGCTGATTGATGTCAAGTCTATCATGACCTTGCTTCTGACTGCGGGGTTCGTGGGGTTGACCTGTGCTGGTGAAATCTCGGGACAGGAGTATCTTACAATCTTTACGATGATTGTAGGGTTTTATTTTGGTACACAGGCAGAGAAAAGCAGGCAGAAGTAGAAGGAGGTGATCCATCTATCTCCCGATCCGGCCAGGGTTAGAGCCGGAGAAACTATTATACAGTACTTAGAAGAAAGAGAGGATAAGAGACTATGGCAAATTTAACAGGAAAACATGCAGCAAAGATTCCAGGGAATGGCGGATACGTGAATGAGGGGCCGGATCTTCAGCCGAAGCAGCCAACACCGTATCTGTACGACACTCCGTGTGATGTACCCCACCCAGGTAAACACCAGAGCGGTGTGGGAGGTCCATCTGACTGCAACAATAACGGCGTGGACGACAGTGAGGAGTAAGCTGTGCGACGTCGCAACGCAGGCTATGGGGCCTGTTTTTTGA
>CABQJX010000086.1 GCA_902464595.1 uncultured Lachnoclostridium sp.
AGCTCTCTCATTGTCGCTCATATCCAGGCGGTCTAAGATCCCCTCATCTCCCTCTAAGATCTTGCTGGCTGCAAACCGGGTAGGAATATGGGCGGCCCGGGCATGATCATCGATGAGATGCATCACTGCATGGATCCCCCTGTGAACCGGGTCATCCTCCCGGCAGAGGTCAATATCCACTGGTTTTTCCTGATATTTTGCCACATGGACCGCATGGCGCACCAGCTCCCCAATACCCTCTCCCTTTGCCGCAGAAATAGGAACCACCGGAACACCCAGACGCTCCTCCATCTCATTTACTGACACAAAACCGCCGTTTTCCCGCAGCTCGTCCATCATATTCAATGCGATCACCATGGGAACACCTAACTCCAACAGCTGAAGGGTCAAATAAAAATTCCGCTCAATGTTGGTGGCATCCACAATATTGATAATGCCTTTTGGCTTCTCCTGAAGCACAAACTCCCTTGTAACGATCTCCTCACTGCTGTAGGGGGACATGGAGTAGATTCCCGGAAGATCTGTGATCAGCGTATTCTCATATCCTTTAATCACCCCATCCTTCCGGTCTACGGTCACGCCCGGAAAATTTCCTACATGCTGGTTAGAGCCTGTAAGCTGGTTAAACAGCGTGGTTTTTCCGCAATTCTGGTTTCCGATCAGGGCAAAGGTGAGGGTCTCGCTCTCCGGGAGAGGATTCTCTGTTTTTTTCGAGTGGTATTTTCCCGACTCCCCTAATCCTGGATGAGCAATTTTTTTTCTGACTTCCCCGCTCTCTTTTCTGGGAGCAGGATCATGGGGCGGCCCGATCTCAATCTGCCCTGCATCCTCCAAACGTATGGTAAGCTCATAATCATGGATCCGAAGCTCGATGGGATCCCCCATGGGCGCATACTTGATTACCGTCACCTCTGCCCCCTGGATCAGCCCCATATCAAGCAAATGCTGGCGCAATGCCCCCGTCCCCCCCACTGACAAAATGGAGGCGGATTTTCCGATGGGAAGTTCTTTCAGTGTCATATATGTATCTCCTATCCTTAGATTTTATGTTATGGTTCACTGCAAGTCTTTGGGAATGCTGCGAACCGCAGCATCTTTCTCACCTCTTTTGCTTCTCTGGGTTCTATTACGATGTTAGTTCAATCTAACCCACGATCAAAGAACAGCAGCCCCACTGGGTCCTACAGGTTTTCCGGATCAGGCTTTTCCAGACAGGACTGCATAAAAACAAAAAGGATGTAAATGAAAAAATTTCTCATTGAACATTTGAAGTATAATACGGATATTCCTGCAAGTCAACCAAAAAAACAGGAAAATTTTGTCAAGTATTCCATACAATGGGCAGTCTCTCTATCTCCTTCGTTTCCAGGTCATAGGAGCCGTATTCCAAAAAATCCCCTTGCTCTGAAACTATAATAAAACCGTATCTGCCTTCATTCGGCGGTTCCAATGAGAAAAGACTGGAGCAGAACATACTTTCCCCTTTTAAGAGGCTTCTCACCTGTTCCTCCGCCTTCCAAATTTCTTCCTGGCCGGTAGAAGGTGGTGTCTGCCAGAAACCTTCCCATTTTCTCATCTGGCCTTCCTGGAAACGGTATTCCCATGTCGTCGGTTCCTGATTCTTCTCATCATACCGATGCGGCATAATCAATACCCGTTCCCTATCTGCACAGATAAAAGAGGCTCCATCTCCCTGTGTCTGATCTGCTCCCAGAGCAGTAAGATCAATGGCCTTTGCAAGCTTATAGCCTTCATCTTCTCTCCGGCACAAAAAGAGTCCTTTATGTATATGGAATATTAATTTTTCTTCATCTGCACGATCCAAACATATCCCATCAGCCCCTAAAAAAGAACTTATATCTCTTGAAATATCCAGCTGTTCCTTTTTAAGCTCCGGTACTGGGGAAATCTTCCCATGGGAAGCGCGAAAGGAGACTTCCTTTTTGTCTTTATTTTCACTGTAAAACATTCCATAGGTGAACGGCGCCCCCGTTCCTCCTTCTGTCACCTCCAGGCTCACCCCTCCGTTCCCAAGATAGGAAAGAAGGCTGCCTTCTGCCAGCCCTGACGCCCCTTTCTCTTTTGTTTCCCTGCCTGTCACAGCCTCATATGGAAACCCAATCCCAACGGTCTGGCATCCCCCGTCTCTCTTTATAAAAGCAAGAAACAGCTGATCCTCTTTGCTGTCGTTGTACAGAAGCACTTTCGATAATCCAAATGCCTGATCTCTTGCCTCGATCCAATCCAGTACCCTCCAATCCTTTTCACAAAATCCCATCATTGGATTATTGGAAAGCTCAGGATCACCTGTAGAATCATGGGACTCAGGATCAGAAGGAAGATCATCGGCGCGCCGCAGGACTGTCCACCCTTCCTCAGGGATCACCTCAAAAACTGCCTCATCTTCCCGGCTGATGGAACCAGAAAAATCGACTTGATAGCCCAGAGAATCGACATGGCTGCACACGCTTGCAGTGACAAAGTGATCCTTTACAAACAGCAGCTGTACCATCCCCTCGCTGACCGTTTCCCGGATCGATCTGCTGTGAAACCCGATCACTTCTGCTATTTCTTTTTTGCTGGTATAGGGAGCAAATGTATATACTCGATCCCATTCAAAGGGAACCAGATCATTTAATGCAACCGTTTTTCTTTCCGGCTCAATGGACTGGATCGAACGTTTCAGCTCCCAGTTGTGCCAGAAAACGATGGGATTCCCTATTAAAAGATAGCTGGATAACAGTACAAGGGCAATAACGAATAAGCTTCTTATCCCGTTCTTTTTCATCGGAACCTCCTGACTTGAAATACCAAATACTGTCCCAATTGTCATCAAAAGTGAATGAACGCCCTCCGAAATAAAAAGCCTACATCCACCTTGCCTTCCATGTATAGCCGATCATCAGCACTGCCCCTAAGCCCCAGGATAATGGATAAATAAGATACACGTAATCCACTGTATGATGGAGGGGAAGTACAAAGGTCAGCCACGCCACACGGAATGCACAGAGGGATACCAGAAGGATCACCATGGGAGGGATGGTCTTTCCCGTCCCCCTCACCGTCCCGGCCAGAGAATGAAGGGCGGCTAACAGAAAGTAGAAGGGGCAGAAATATTTCATGGCAGTGGCTCCGGCCTCGATCACTGCCCTGTCTCTTGAGAACAGCTGTAAAATAGGCTGGGAGCAGGTCATCAGTATAAAACCAGTGATAATGGTATACATCACGCTGAAAACTAAGGTGATCCACATTCCTTTTCTGACCCGATCTAACTTTCCGGCCCCATAGTTCTGTCCTGTAAAAGTGGTGCTGGCCATGCTCAGACTTAAAACAGGCAGGATATTAAATCCGTCCACCTTCATATAGGCTCCGAAGCCTGCCATCGCAGCCGGGCCAAAGACATTGATGCTGGACTGCACCAAAACATTGGACAGGGAGACGACCATATTTTGTATCCCCGTAGGCAGTCCCACCTGGATCATTCGCAGCGCTGTATTTTTATGTATTTTCAGCTCCTTTATATGAACCTGATAGGAGCCTTTTACCCGGAGCAAAAAGCCCAAAGCCAGAATACAGGATACAGCCTGGCTGACATCGGTGGCGATGGCCGCTCCCTTTACCCCCAGCCCAAGACCGCGGATAAAAAGCAGATCCAGCACAATATTCGTTGCAGACGCTGCAGCCAAATATAAAAGGGATCTCTTTGAATTTCCCACCGCGTTTAAGATTCCAGCCTCCATGTTGTAGACCACATTAAATACCAGGCCTATGGAGAAAATCCTCAGGTAACTGACGGAGTCCCTCATAACCTCCTTTGGCGTCTTCATCCATCGCAGCAGGCAGAGGGTGAGGACAAATCCCAGGACGGACAGCAGGATTCCTAACAGAAAAGCGATCACAATGGCAGTGTGAACGGATCTTGAAATCCGCTTCTGCTTTCCGGCCCCCACCGCCTGGGCTACTAATATCCCTGCTCCTACTGCCAGCCCCTGGCTGAAGGCAATCAAAAGATTAATAAGGGCAGAGCTGGAACCCACGGCTGCCAGTCCATTGCTCCCCACATAATTTCCGACAATAATAGAGTCCACTGCATTGTATGTCTGCTGCAGTAAATTGCCTAAGATAAGAGGTACAGCGAACCATAAAAGGGTCTTTCCAATTTTTCCTTCGGTCATTGTATGGAGGCTCCCATCTCAAAGGCTTGTTTCAGGGCTGGATGTCCTTCTATATCCCCTGGGCCATCCACTCCTCCTGCAAAAACCGTTCCCTTCAGCTCTGCCCTCGGGAAGCAGTCGATCCACCCATGAAGGCCGCTTACAGCCCGCCGGTCCGTCTCCGCCTCATCCTCTGCCGCTGCGGACAGAAAATAAATATCTGTGAACTGGTAGTCTGAATCATACAGGCAGTTGGCCCGGTCCAGCATTGTTTTCATCTGACCGCACATCTCATAATAATAGATGGGAGAAGCAAAAGCAATGACCTGAGCCTTCCCCATTTTTTCTGCAATCTCCACTGCATCGTCCTGGATCACACAGGCTCCTGTTTTCAGACAGGCAAGACATCCGCGGCAAAACTGGATTTCCTTTCCCTGAAGAGTTATGAACTCCACGTGATTTCCCGCTTTCTCAGCCCCTTTTGCAAATTCCTCTGCCAAACGCTGGGAATTTCCCTTTCTCAAGCTGGTTGAGATCACTAATACGTTCTTTCCCATAGGAACCTCCTTTTTCATCTTCCGTCATTTTATCATCAGGCGCACAATCAAAAATGCAGGTAAGCCATCCGACATACCTACATTTTAAATCCCTTGCCTAAGAATGTAAACCCTTTATTTTTCGTACAAAAACCGCTCCGGAAGGGTCACATGGAAATCCCTTGCCAGATCCCGAAACTGCTTTGGCTCAATGGTCTGAAGCTTATCCGACCGCATAGACAGAACCTTTACTAAGATCTCTGCTGACTTCTCCACTGTGTGCATAAGGCCAAAGGTCAGGTCAAAATCCTCTCCGGAACAAAACAGTCCGTGATGAGCCCAAACCGCCACATCAAAATCCTTCATCAGCTGGCTGGTAGCCACCGCGATTTCCCTTCCGCCTGGGACCATCCAGCCCACCACGCCAATGCCGGAGGGAAATACCACGGGACATTCTGTTGCCATCTCCCACAACTCTCTTGTAAATACCTCGCTTTTTAGGGGGAGGACAAAGGTCAGAGCAATCACATTAACAGGATGGGCGTGGTAGATCACCCTATGTCTTCCGCCTGTGGCTTCCTTTTTCACCTCATGGTTCATCAGATGGCTGGGGAGCTCGCTGGTAGGCCTTCCGCCGTTTACCAGGCCCCATAGGATACGGTACTCCTCCCCCTTTTTGTCAATCTCAATGATGCAGGTGCTGTCTGCTGGATCCAGGATCACGTTGCGGAAATATTTTCCGCTCCCTGTGACCATAAAATATTCTCCTGACAGCCCAGGAACCGTCGTTCCGATGGGCCGCCATTCTCCCGGCTCTCCAAAAAAAGGCCTGGCCTCCTCTAACTCCTCCTCCTTTATCCGGTAGGACAGGTTTCCGCCGTTTCTCTCATGCCATCCCTGTTCCCAGCCGTCATTGCACATTTTTATAAATCCCTGCACAAACGGAATATCTGTTATCTGCATTTTCTATTCCTCCTGTTTTGCGGTTTCTTTCCGAAACTATAGTCTCCTGTGTCTTTTACCCTCTCTTACTGAGAACCTCTTTTTCATAGCGTTCTACTTCCCTGTAAAGGTCAAAGTCCCCTGGAACCTGGTTCATCTCGCAATAATAGTTCCACACGTCTCCCAGCGGAAGCAGCTTCACTGCCTCCTGCAGCGCCATCAGCTCTGTAAACCTGGCTTTGTCCTGAAGACGGGCCAGAGATCTGTGAGGCGTGCACAGAGCTGCCAAAAGAGCTTTTTCCATACTTCTCATTCCCACCGCCCAGGCAGAAATGCGGTTGATGCTGGCGTCAAAATAATCCAAGGCGATATATACACGGTCTAATGCATTGCAGCGGACGATTTCCTTTGCAATCTCCCTTGTCTCATCGTCCAAAAGCAGCACATGATCTGAATCCCAGCGGACACCCCGGGTAACATGAAGGGCAATCTCAGGATAAAAGCAGAGCATGGCGGGAATCTTATCAGAAACGACCTCCGTGGGGTGGTAATGGCCGTTATCCATAAGAGGAAGACAGCCCTCATGGCCTGCGGCAAAGGACAGGGCAAATTCTGCGCTTCCTGCGGTATAGGACTCTACTCCGATGCCAAATACCTTTGACTCCACACAGGGCTTTACCTTATCCCGGTCAAAGGGCTCTGACAGGATTTCCTCCAAAGACTCCTTGTAGCGCATACGTGGCCCCATACGGTCCGCCGGAACGTCCTTAAAGCCGTCCCCGATCCAGATATTCATCACGCAAGGGATTCCTGTCTCCTCTGCAAAATACTGGGCAATGCGGATACACGCCTTTCCATGGTTGATCCAGAATCGTCTTACCTCAGGATCCGGGCTTGTAAGGGTCAGGCCGTCTTTAACCATAGGGTGGGAAAAGAAGGTGGGGTTAAAATCCAGTCCCATATGCCGTTTTTTGGCAAATTCCACCCACTTTGCAAAATGCTTTGGCTCCAACCGATCCCGATCCGCCGTCTCCCCTTCTTCAAAAATCGCATAGCTGGCATGGACATTGATCTTTTTCTTTCCGGGAATCAGGAAAAGAGCCTGATCCATATCCTCCATCAGCTCCTGGGGCGTCCTTGCCTTTCCTGGATAATTTCCAGTTGTCTGGATCCCTCCTGTCAAGGGGCCGTCCTGGTCAAACCCTGTAACGTCGTCCCCCTGCCAGCAATGCATGGAAACAGGGATATTTTTTAAATCAGCAAGGGCCTGATCCGTATCAATTCCCAATTTTCCGTAAATTTCTTTTGCCGCTTCGTATCGTTCCTTCACCGTCATTTTTCTTTACCCTTTCCCTTCGTTTTCTTTTCTCTCTTTTCTATTTCTTTTTTTCTTCCTTTTCTTTTTTCTTCCTTCTTCGTTCCTTCTATCAGCTTCTTATCTGCCAAATCAGCCAAGAAGATGTATGGCTGAACTGCTGCTGTTATTCTTTTATAGGTTCCCTGTATTCCTTGATGCCGAAGGAACGGCCCACACAGCTCCTGGCCTCCTTTAATCCTCCAAACTCACCTCTTCGGATCATCTGAGCCATAAGATTGCCGATGGCGGTAGCCTCGCCTGGCCCGGCATACACCCTTTTCCCTGCTGCCTTTGCTGTAAGCTGATTTAAGTAGTCTGCTTTGGATCCGCCTCCGATCACATGAATGGAAGAAAAGGAACGGCCGCAAAGAGCCTCGATCTCCTGTGCCGTTTTCCCGTAGCATTCTGCCAGGCTTTCGTAGATCACAGCGGCAATCTCCCCAATCGTCTCAGGAACCGGCTGACCCGTTTCCCGGCAGTACCCCTTTACCGCCTCTGTCATGTGATCGGGAGCCAGAAAACGTTCCTCATTCACATCCACACGGGAGGGAAAACTCCCATTTTCCTCCGCCATAGCGCAGAGCTCCCCAAAGGAATACGGATCCTTCCACTCATGGCGGACAGACTGGATCATCCACAACCCCATAATGTTTTTCAGATACCGGAAGCGGCGGTCATAACCCCCTTCATTGGTAAAATTTGCCATTCTGCTTGGAAGGCCGCAAAGCGCCTTTTCTATCTCCACCCCCATCAGCGACCAAGTGCCTGAGCTTATATAGATGCTGTCTTCTGTCGGTACGGCCATAACTGCCGACGCCGTATCATGGCTGGCACAGCATACCACATCCAGGTCATACCCCACTTCCTGCCTCACGTTTTCCAAAAGGTGTCCGGTCAGAGTCCCCGGCATGGACAGGGGCTGAAACCATTCCTTTGGGTATCCTAACAGGTCAAGCAGCTCCCCATCCCATTGGCCCGTTTCAGGATTTACCAGCTGGGTCGTTGTTCCATTGGTGTACTCGGACACCTTATTCCCAGTGAGCAGGAACTGAAAATAGTCCGGAAGCATGAGAAAAGACTTCGCTTCTGCAAACTGCTTTGGAGTCTGCTTTTTTACTGCCATCAGCTGATAGATGGTGTTAAATATCTGTTTCTGGATCCCAGTCCGCTCATACAGCTGATCTTCACGGATCAGACGGTAAACCTCTTGATCCATCCCTTCGGTCCGCTTATCCCTGTATCCGTAATCCTCTCCCAGAATACGATCCTTTTCATCTAACAGTACGTAATCCACTGCCCATGTATCAATGGACATGCTCACCGGGATCTTTCCCAGCTCTCTGCACCGTTTCATTCCATTCAAGATTTCTCCAAAAAGGCGTTCGGTATCCCATACCTTCGATCCATGGCGGGATTCCATTCCATTTTCAAACCGGTACACTTCTTCCAGCTCTATCACGCCGTCCCGAACCCGTCCCAGTATATGCCGCCCGCTGGAGGCCCCTATATCTACTGCAAGATAATAATCACCCATCTCCGATCTCCCCTCTCACCCCATTTTTTTCCATAAAAATAGCAGCACCACGGAGCAATTTACGGTATCACTGCATGACACCTCTGCTGCCTTGATGCTACTATAAAAAAGATCCCTTGTTCAGATTCCCCGTTGACTAAAAAAGCGTCCTTTTTTGACTTTTACCGTTTGACATTATCATTTCCCGGCTCTATGCCCTACTCCCCCGCTCCTGCCTGCGCTCCTTCCTGTACTTAGATGGTGTTATCCCATAACGCTCCTTAAATTTACGGTGAAAAAAGCTGCTGTTTTCATATCCCACCAAGGCTCCGATCTCATCAACAGACAGGTCTGATTCCACCAGAAAAACAGCTGCCTTCTCCAGACGCTTACGGATCAGCAGTTCCTGGAAGGTAAATCCGGTATATTCCTTTATCATGCGGCTGAGTACAGACAGCGACTGATGAAGGTCCCTGGCGATGCGGGAAAGGCTGGCAGTCTGATAACCGGCGTCAATACTGCCCAGGGCTGCCTGCAGGATCATCTCCCGATAGCTGTAGGTGGAATTTTCGGCCAGACAGTCCATATGGTTTAACAGATACAGAAATACTAATCCCATGGAATATTGATTGATAATGTCTTCATTGGGAGCCCTCTGGATCAATGATGCGATCATATTTTCCATCAGGTTGTCGATGCTCCCCATTCCATTTAACCGGAACAGAAGATACTGGCCAGCCAGATCTTTTCCCTGACGCAGGATGCCCACAAGGAAATCTGCCAGGGCGTTCCTCTCCCCTAACATCTGGAATGGAATATCGAAAAATTCCGGAAGGGCGATAAAGTTAATCCCAATGTCATTTAATCCAGCCCTTTTAATGCTGTGTTTTACATTCTGGCTTAGGAGAAGAAGATCCCCCTGCTCCATCACCAGCTCTTTTCCGCCGATCACATGGGTAATGGTTCCCTGGCATACGTACATAAGCTCTACATAGTCATGGCTGTGCTCCGGAAAGTCCACAAACCGGCAGTGGGGCCGCACGGTGATCCTTCTTCGGTCTCCCAGGAACATCTGGGAAGCGATCTCAGACTGTCCCCCTGACATATAAAGATCCCTCTGTACCGTTTCCTGCCCCTCCAGATACCGCTGTTCCTCCGGTGTGATCTTTTTTAATTCATTGAGGATCCATGGATTCATGCCTGCCTCCTATGGATCATGCCTGTCAATCTGTTTCCTGCCCACCCTGAAAGGATTCCTAAGAAAGCGCCGGCAAGCACATCGGTGGGATAGTGCACATACAGGTACAGACGGGAGCCGGCCATCAGTACTGCAAGGATTGCCAATGGAATCCACAGCCGGTTTCTTTTAAAAAACAGGGCAAAGGCAGCCGCAAAGGATGCCCCTGTGTGGCCCGACGGAAAAGACGGATCCAGGGGAGGCGGAATCAAAAGCTGTATCTCATGATTGACTTCAAAGGGTCTTGCCCTCCCCACCAAGGGTTTTAAAATCCCATTGCAGACTGCCGCCTCCACTGCCAACGCTGCCAACATCGCCCACCCAGCCATTCTTGTTTTAGGAAACAAAAGCAGAAGCAAGGTAAGGGCGATCCATAGGATCCCTCCATTTCCAAGCATGGTGATCCGCACCATGATCTCATCTAGAAAATCGCTCTGAAAAACAGACTGGATCCAATCCAAACATGTGATTTCTATGTTCAAATGCTTCATTCCTCCCTGTTGGGGTGTACTTCCTTCTGGTTCGGACCGCACATCCCCCTGATCTTTGTCGTGCTGATTCCTTCCGTGTATGGGAAAAATTCCATATTGGATCCCCGTTTTTTAAGCTCCTCCCACACATCGTTCCAGTGATCCTTATGGTCGTCCCCTGAAAAATGGCAGTCGTAATGAAGCTGCTCCCACGCTTTCAGCTTATCTGTGTTGGAAAAGTCTACCGGTATCACCTCATCCACCGCTTTCAGCCCCCGGATCACCTCTGCCCGGCCCTCATAAGTGATCACCGGCTCATGGCCTTTGTAATACATGACCAGCTCGTCTGTAAGAACACCTACAATCAGCCGGTCACACCTGGCTTTGCACCGCTCCAAAAGCTTCAAATGGCCTGCATGGAACAGATCGAACACTCCCGGCACATATCCCAGACGATACGGCTTCTTCGGTTCCCTTTCGCCAAGCTCCCGCAGCTGCTCCATTTTTTTGTATATCCTGTCATAGTCAGGAGCTGCCCAGCGAAAGATTGGGCCGTACTTTCCTGTATTTCTCACCTGACGGATAAATTCCTCTTCTCTTTCTTCAAACTCCCGAAGCGATCCATCTGATATTCCGTACCGCCGGTACATATCCTTTAACGGCATTACCTGTTCCAGATCCCGGATGGAATCATAGGCGTATTTCAGAGTGCGGAACATAGCGAACCGGGCAGGACAATTTTCCATGGTAAATTCCTGATCGTAAAATAAAAGCCCTCCGGTCTCTTTTATATAAAAACAATTGCACGGGGCCAAATCAATATAGGCTTTTTCCAAAATATCCGGCTCTCCTATCTTTTTGGAGGCCGACTGGATATAGCCATAGATCCGGTCAAATATAGAGAGCACTTTTTCGCTTCTCCCTCCGGCCAAAGAGGACGTTTTTTGACAAATCCTCCTTCCCGGATGGTGGTGGCGGTTCCGAAGGCTTTTCCCCGGTCTGTGGTCGGCACAGCATAAATAATATCAGAAAGGCTCCCTCCATTAGTCACTTCCACTAAAAATGAATCAGACAAAAACGGAAGGGCTTTGCCGTCGATTATTTCCCGGAATATCCGATGCTCCAGCCCCACCATGTGGCGGTCCTCATAATTATAATCTGCCAGCCGTTCCGCCGCGTTGAGCCCGTTCATATACTGGTCGGTAAATATCATCTGAGGCATACGGCTGTCGGGGATGGGATAATAAAATTTATATGCTTTGGCCCCGGAATCCTTCAAAATCTGGGAGAGCTCCTGACGGCTGACACATCTGCCCCTTCCATCCCACGCTGCCGCCCTTCCTTTGCTCCCGCGGAAATATCCATTGATCCCGTCAAAGGGCAGTCCTGTGTGGGGATCCTTCGCGCCGCAGAAATATTTCAGTCCATACCGGTTTTCAGCACTTAGAAGAAGGATCCCGTCCGGCTTCAGATACCCCATCCACTTCTGAACCCACTCAGCCGGATGTTCCTGATATTCAATTTGTCCGATTCCTACAATGTAGTCAA
>CABQJX010000087.1 GCA_902464595.1 uncultured Lachnoclostridium sp.
CCCGGATATCAAAAGGCAGATCCTCTCCCCGTTCCAAAGCTTCGTCCATTCTCTTATGAGCCGCATCTCTTGCTGTATAAATGGTTCCGGTAAGATACACATAGTCCCCAGCTTTCAGGGAGGCGGCCTCATCTCTGCTCATAGGAATCTTTATATGTTTTTCCATACTATTCTCTCCTTTTTCTCTCTGCGGGATACAGCATATTGTTGTATCCCGATCATTCATCTTTTATACCGTCCATCCGTGATATTCCGATGCTAGAGCACCCGGCGTGCATGGCGGTTCACATGGCAGCAGATGTTTACCGCTAAAGGCAGTCCTGCAATGTGTGTGGCAAAGGTCTCTATATTCACCGCCAGGGCAGTCACCCGTCCTCCTAACCCTCCTGGGCCGATGCCCAGGCCGTTGATCGCATCAAGCAGCTCTGCTTCCAGATCCCTTACCCATTGTTTTTCGGGCTTTTCGCCAATCTCCCTTGTGAGGGCGTGCTTTGCCATCTGGGCACACCCCTCGAAGGTTCCTCCGATGCCCACTCCCACCACCATAGGCGGGCAGGCGTTTGGCCCTGCATCTTTTACGGCTTGTAAAATAGACCGTTTGACCCCTTCCAGCCCCTCAGCCGGCTTCAGCATAAAGATTCGGCTCATATTTTCGCTTCCAAACCCTTTGGGAGCCATGGTGATCTCCACCTTATCTCCATCTGTTATTTCATAATGGATCACAGCAGGGGTATTGTCTCCTGTGTTGACGCGCTCAATTGGATCTCCCACCACCGATTTTCTCAGGTATCCTTCTGTATATCCCCGGCGTACCCCTTCCTGAATAGATCCGGCTAAGCTTCCATCTGTAATGTGAACCTCCTGTCCCAGCCGGATAAACACCACTGCCATACCGGTATCCTGGCAGATGGGGATTTGATCCTCCGATGCGATCCTCAGGTTCTCCTCAAGCTGACCCAGGATCTGACGGCCTAAAGGGGATTCCTCCTTTTTCACCGCCTCCTCAAATACAGCCCTCATATCTGTGCTCAGGCTGTAATTAGCCTCAATGCACATGTCTCTCACTGCTTCTTCTATTGTTTTTGCAGAGATCTCCCTCATATTCCGCTCCTCCTGCGTGTTATTTATGAAATGAACATCAAAATAAAACCATCTGTAAAACGAAAAAGAACCTCCCAAAGGAGATTCTTTTCCGGGCCGGGACATTTATTCTTCTATACTGCTGTCCCCTGGATCCTCATCGCCGTCTGGCTGCCCCTCAGGTTCCTCCGACTCATCTTCATTGTAATATTCCTCATTGTAGACATTGCTCTCCTTGGTCACACTTTCCCTGACCTTCGCGATGCTGGCTACCTTAATATCAGAATCCTGCTCAATGGTCATCATTTTTACACCGGAGGTATTTCTTCCGATCACAGACACATCGTCCACAGACATACGGATAATGATTCCCTCTGTGGTAATGAGCATGATCTCCCTTCCGTCATTAATGAGCTTAGCGCCCACAAGGTATCCTGTCTTATCGGTGCACTTATAGCAGATTACGCCCTTTCCTCCCCGGTTTTGGGCGTTGAACTCAGAGATCAGGGTACGCTTGCCCATACCATTTTCCGATACAACAAGAAGGCTCTCTCCCTGGCTCTCCATCTGCATTCCGATCACCTGGTCATCCTCATCGAACCGCATTCCGATCACGCCCATGGATACGCGTCCCGTTACCCGCACATCCGTCTCGTGGAACCGGATACACATACCCTTCTTTGTCACCAGGAAAATATCCTGATTATTGTCTGTGGCCTTTACCTCGATCAGCTCGTCTCCCTCTCTCAGAACAATGGCCTGAAGTCCATTTCTGCGCACGTGCTCATACTCGATCATAGGAGTCTTCTTCACCATACCGTCTTTGGTTGCCATAAACAGGTATTTTTCCTCGTTAAACTCCCTCATGGGGATGATCGCCGTGATCTTCTCCTCTGGCTGCAGCTGGAGCAGGTTGATAATAGCGGTTCCCCTGGCGGTTCTTCCTGCCTCCGGGATCTCATATGCCTTGAGACGGTATACCCGGCCCATATTGGTAAAGAACATCATGTAATGGTGATTGGTAGTCATAAGGAGATCCTCAATATAATCCTCCTCAATGGTCTGCATTCCCTTGATGCCCTTGCCTCCCCGGTTCTGGCTCTTGAAATTATCCACGTCCATACGCTTGATGTAGCCCAGATGGGTCATGGCAATAACCGTATCCTCATCTGGGATCAGATCCTCCATAGACATGTCATCATCATAACCGATGGAGGTGCGGCGGTCGTCTCCGTACTTATCAGAAATCACCATAAGTTCATTCTTGATCACACAGAGAAGCTTTTTCTCATCTGCAAGGCTGGCTTTCAGTTCTTCGATTTTTGCCTGAAGCTCCCTGTACTCATTTTCCAGCTTTTCCCGCTCCAAACCAGTGAGAGCCCGCAGACGCATGTCCACGATCGCCTGGGACTGGGCATCGGACAACCCGAACCGCTCCATCAGCTGATTCTTCGCATCTGCCACATTGGCAGAGCCGCGTATGATGCGGATCACCTCGTCAATATGATCTAAAGCGATCAATAAGCCCTGTAAAATATGGGCCCTCTCCTCCGCCTTATTCAAATCATACCGGGTTCTTCTGGTAACTACATCTTCCTGATGCTTTAAATAGGCTTCCAGCATCTGGTGGAGGTTTAAGATCTTCGGCTGGTTGTTCACCAGAGCAAGCATGATCACGCCAAAGGTGTCCTGAAGCTGGGTATGCTTTAACAGCTGATTTAACACTACATTGGCGTTTACATCCCGGCGCAGCTCGATATTGATGCGCATTCCCTCCCGGTTGGACTCGTCGCCGATATAAGTGATCCCGTCTACCTTCTTTTCCTTCATAAGATCCGCGATCTTTTCAATCAAACGGGCCTTATTGACCATGTAGGGAAGCTCCGTCACAATGATCCTGGACTTTCCATTAGCCATGGTCTCAATGTTGGTCACTGCACGCACCTTGATCTTAGCGCGGCCTGTGCGGTATGCCTCCTCGATGCCCCGTTTTCCTAAAATGGTAGCTCCGGTGGGGAAGTCAGGCCCCTTAACGATCTCCATGATCTCCTCCAGAGAGGTATCCCGATCCTCATCCACACGGTTATCGATCATTTTCACCACAGCACCGATCACTTCCCGCAGGTTATGGGGAGGAATATTCGTCGCCATTCCCACAGCGATACCGGAAGTTCCGTTTACCAAAAGGTTGGGGTAACGGGAAGGGAGAACCACCGGCTCCTTCTCCGTCTCATCAAAGTTTGGGGTAAAATCAACAGTGTCTTTATTGATGTCTGCCAGCATTTCCATAGAAATCCGGCTCAGACGGGCCTCTGTATAACGCATAGCTGCTGCCCCGTCCCCGTCCACAGAGCCAAAATTTCCGTGTCCGTCTACCAAAGGATAACGGGTAGACCACTCCTGGGCCATATTGACCAGAGCGCCGTAAATAGAGCTGTCTCCGTGAGGATGGTATTTACCCATGGTATCACCCACGATACGAGCGCACTTACGATGAGGCTTATCCGGCCCGTTATTCAGCTCGATCATGGAATACAGCACGCGCCTCTGAACCGGTTTCAGTCCGTCCCTTACATCAGGCAGAGCCCTGGCGCTGATAACGCTCATGGCATAGTCGATATAAGACTGTTCCATCGTCTTTTTAAGGTCTACATCGTGAACCTTGTCAAATACATTTGGCTCCATATTTAATCTCCTTTATGTTTACCGTCTCCCGGCGTCCCAAAGGGATCCCCCTCGAAAGATCCCCTTGTCAGCCTCGCAGTTATCTTAGATGTCCAGATTCTTTACCTTCTTAGCGTTAGCCTCTATAAATTCCCTTCGAGGCTCCACCTGATCTCCCATAAGAGTGGTAAAGGTCAGATCTACCTCCGAGGTGGTTTCCTCATCCATGGTCACACGCAGAAGGATCCTTCGCTCCGGATCCATTGTCGTCTCCCAGAGCTGCTCTGCATCCATCTCTCCCAATCCCTTATAGCGCTGGATCTTATTGCTGTTGTCCCGCCCAATGTCGGTCAGAATGGAATTTAATTCCTCATCGCTGTAGGCATACCATACCTTTTTATTCTTCTCGATCTTATAAAGAGGCGGCTGAGCCAGATATACATACCCCTGTTTGATCAGTTCCGGCATAAATCTGTAAATAAATGTAAGAAGCAGGGTGCTGATATGAGCGCCGTCCACATCGGCATCCGTCATAATGATGATCTTGTGGTATCTCAGCTTGGATATATCAAAATCATCATGGATCCCTGTCCCAAAAGCCGTGATCATGGCCTTGATCTCTGCATTTCCGTAAATCCGGTCCATTCTGGCTTTTTCTACGTTCAGGATTTTTCCTCTGAGGGGAAGAATGGCCTGGGTTGCACGGGAGCGGGCTGTCTTGGCAGAGCCGCCTGCGGAGTCTCCCTCTACAATGTAGATCTCACAGTTTTCCGGATTCTTATCAGAACAGTCAGCCAGTTTTCCCGGAAGAGCCATTCCGTCCAAAGCAGACTTTCGTCTGGTCAGATCCCTTGCCTTTCTGGCAGCCGCCCTGGCCCTCTGGGCAAGAATGGATTTCTCGCACATAGCCTTGGCGACGGATGGATTCTGCTCCAGGAAATACGTCAGCTGTTCGCTGACGATATTGTCCACAGCTGCCCTGGCCTCGCTGTTTCCCAGCTTCTGCTTTGTCTGTCCTTCAAACTGGGGATCCTCTATTTTTACGCTGATAATCGCGGTCAGTCCCTCGCGGATGTCCTCGCCGGAAAGACTGTCCTCATTTTCCTTGAGAAGACGGTTCTTTCTCGCATAATCATTAAAGGTCTTTGTCAGCGCATTTTTAAATCCGGTGAGATGGGTTCCTCCCTCCGGCGTATTGATATTGTTTACAAAGGTATAAATATTTTCCGTATAAGAATCATTGTGCTGCATGGAGACTTCCACATAGACTCCATCTCTTGTACCCTCACAGTAGATTACCTGATCATAAAGAGGAGCCTTTCCCTTATTCAGATAGGACACAAACTCCTTGATGCCTCCCTCATAGTGGAAGGTCTTTTCCTTGGGCTCCTCCTCCCTTGCATCTATCAGGGTAATCCTCAGATTCTTTGTCAAAAATGCAGTCTCCCTCAGGCGGATCTTTAAGGTATCGTAATCATACACAGTCTCCTCAAAGATCTCCTTGTCAGGAAGGAAGGTAACTCTTGTTCCATGCTGATCTTTGGAGCATGTTCCCACAATCTTGAGCGGGTACATGGATTTTCCCCTCTCGTAACGCTGCTGGTAAATATTTCCATTCTTGTAAACCTGAACCTCAAGCCATTCAGAAAGTGCATTTACTACCGATGCTCCCACGCCGTGAAGGCCGCCGGACACCTTGTAACCGCCGTTTCCAAACTTTCCGCCTGCATGGAGAATCGTAAATACAACCTCCACAGCAGGAAGTCCTGCTTTTTTCTGTATATCTACAGGGATTCCTCTTCCGTCGTCCACCACTGTAATGGAATTGTCCTGATTGATCGTGACCTCAATGGAATCACAATATCCTGCCAATGCTTCATCTACTGCATTATCCACGATTTCATAAACGAGATGATGAAGTCCTCTGGCTGAGGTGCTGCCGATATACATACCGGGCCGCTTCCTCACTGCCTCCAGTCCTTCCAAAATCTGAATCTGGTCTGCTCCGTACTGTTCTCCCATGTTCTATGATCATCCTTTCTTTCTAGTAGTGGGCTCTGATATTCAAAACGCTTTAATTTTCACTGACCACCCTTCCCCCAGTGACCCGGAATACCTTATCAATGGGGAAACGGTTATTTACAAAATCATCCAGTCCTGTGCAGGTGATCATGGTCTGAATATGACTGATGGCGGACAGAAGCTGATTCTGCCGGTGTCCATCTAACTCAGACAACACATCATCCAACAAAAGGACCGGATCATCCTTACTCACCATTTTTACCAGCTCCAGCTCTGAAAGCTTTAAGGACAGGGCAGCTGTGCGCTGCTGTCCCTGGGAGCCAAACCGGCGTATGTCTATGCCATTTACCATAAAACGAATGTCATCTCTGTGAGGCCCCCACAGAGTCGTCTTTTGTTTCAGATCCTGGGAACGGGATCTTTTCAGCGCCTCCTCAAATCCTCCCTCATCTACGCTGGGCTCATAAGTCAGCTCAATTTCTTCCCGTCCTCCTGTAAGCTTTTGATGGATCGGCCGGATCATCTCATTGAGCTGGTTTAAAAATTCCCGGCGCATCCCAATGACCTCACACCCGTAACGGATCAGCTGCATATCCCATATATCCAATGTCTCCCCGCACTCAGGCCGGAAGGAAAGCTCTTTTAACAGCCGGTTTCTCTGTAAGATCACCTTGTTGTACTGAACCAGGGAATGGACGTACAGCTTATTTAACTGGCACATCTCCAGATCCATGAACCGCCGCCGGTCCGAAGGCCCGTTTTTAATGATGTTTAAATCCTCCGGGGAAAAAAACACCACATTGGCGATGCCAAAAAGCTCGCTGGCTCTGCGGATCGGGATCCCGTTAATGGCGATCCCCTTTGGCTTATTCTTTTTGAGATGCATATCAATACGGTACGGAACCTGATCCTTTCGGATCTGCAGCTTAATATGGGATTCCTCCTCCTGAAACCGGATCATATCCCGGTCCTTAGCGCTTTTGTGGGATTTGGAGGTACAGCAAAGATAGACCGCCTCCAGCACATTTGTCTTTCCCTGGGCATTATCCCCGCAGAGTATGTTCGTCCCCGGATCGATTTCCATATGCAGTTCTTCGTAATTACGGTAATTTTTCAGTTCAATGGATTCGATAACCATGGATGCTCCTGATGCTATTTGGTGATCTTGATGGTTTCCCCGTTGTAGGATACCACATCTCCATCAACCAGCTTTTTTCCTCTCTGATATGCCGTTTCTCCATTGACGGACACCAGACCGTCCTCGATGGCATACTTGGCATCCACGCCTGATTCTGCAAGGCCGGCTGCTTTTAATGCCTGGCCCAGCTTGATATATTCGTCTCTCAGTTTAATAATTTCCATATTTGTCCTTTCTAACCCTATACAGAAGCCGCATTGAAGTTTACGGGAAGGATCAGATAAATATAATTTTCTTCGTCATCCTTGATAAAACAGGGGGACTTTGGATTCATCATATAAATATTGATCTCCTCATCGTCGATCACCCTAAGGGCGTCAATAAGGAATTTAGGGTTAAATCCAATCATAATATCCTTACCTGTCTTGTGAGCCATGATCTCAGCATTCATGGAACCAAAGCTGGAATTAAGCTTCAGCTTCATGGATTCATCCTCGATGGTGAGGATCAGGGGCTTTTTATCGCTTTCCCGGATCAGGATCGTAGCCCGCTCGATGCAGTCTAAAAATTCCTTTTTCTTTACAGTCAGCTTTGTCTCGTAATCGCTGGAAAGCATCTGGTTAATGCGGAAATATTCCCCTTCAATGAGACGTGATACCACCATCGTATTGTCAAACTCAAAGAGGATATGGTTGGCGTTAAAGTAAATGGATACCTCTTTTTCGTTGTCTCCTCCTAAGACCTTGCTGACCTCGCTCAAGGTTTTTCCGGGAACGATCACCTTCGTATCCTCATAATGCTCTTTTAAACGCACCTTGCGGATGGAGATGCGGTGGCCGTCCAGGGAAACTACCTTCAGCTGGTTTTCGCTGATCTCAAAGAGCTCTCCGGCCATCATTTTGTTGCTGTCATTGGGAGAAATGGAAAAAATTGTCTGCTGGATGACTTCCTTTAAGGTAAACTGGGAAAGGCAGATATACTTATCCTTTTCAATATAGGGAAGATATGCAAATTCCTCTCCGTCCCGTCCCTGGATATTAAACACGGAATTTTCACAGCGGATGGTTGTGTTAAACTTGTCATCTGACTCAATGGATACTTCTGCATTTTCACTGGAAAGCCTTCTGGTGATCTCTGAGAACAGCTTTGCATCCAAGGCGATCTTACCATGCTCTAAAATAACGCCCTCTACCTTTGTCTCGATTCCCAGCTCCATATCGTTTCCTGTTAATTTGATCTCTCCTGATGATGCATCGATAAGGATACATTCCAGAATGGACATAGTGGTTTTAGAGGGTACTGCTTTCATTACGATATTAATGCCGTTTACCAGGGCATCTTTTTGAAATCTTAACTTCATAATTGTTGATAACTTCCTTTCCCGGTCATGGTGTTCTAGTGTGCCATCTGTAAGTAAAGATATAGATATATTTCGTAGGAACCGTAGTAGGGGCTGTGGGTTTGTGCAAAACTGTCTGAAAGCCTTGAAAAACAAGGGAAAAAAACTGTGGAGCCGTCTGTGGAAATGATCCACTTTTTTCGTGGAAATCTTAAGGTTTATCCACATGGGCTTAAAAACCGTTCACAACCTGAAAAAAAAGATAAGGTTATCAACAGCCTGTCCACATAGGTTCCACCGGCTATTGTGGATTAATCTTCTTTTTCAGGATCTCGATGGTACTGCGGAGATTTTCGTCTTTTGCCATGTCTCCAGCAATCTTTTCCGCGCCATGGATGATCGTGGTGTGATCCCTTCCTCCCAGCACCCGGCCAATGGCCTGAAGAGGGGTGGCAGTCATATCGCGGCATAAGTACATAACGATCTGTCTCGGGTATACGATCTCCTTGTTGCGTTTTTGGGAGGAAATATCAAGGGGAGTCAGGCCAAAGTGGTCGGAAACCACCTGTATGATCAGCTCCGGCGTTACTTCCCGCTGGGCATTGGGGGAAATAATATCTTTCAATGCTTCTTCTGCCAGTCCAAGGGTTATGTCGCACTTGTTGAGGCGCGAAAGGGCTACGATCTTGGTGAGAGCTCCCTCCAGCTCACGGATGTTGGACTTAATGTTGGTGGCAATGTATTTGATCACTTCATTGTCGATATTGTAGCCTTCCATCTCCTCCTTTTTTCGCAGAATGGCCATTCTCGTCTCATAGTCAGGAGACTGGATATCTACGGTCAGGCCCCATTCAAATCGGGAACGAAGCCGTTCCTCCAGGGTCTCGATTTCCTTGGGAGGCTTATCTGAGGAAATAATGATCTGCTTTTTGGACTCGTACAGGGTGTTGAAGGTATGGAAAAATTCCTCCTGGGTACTCTCTTTTCCAATGATAAACTGTATATCATCGATGAGAAGCACATCGTTGTTCCTATATTTTTCGCGAAATTCCGTGGTGGTAATGTTGTTTTTATTACGGATCGCATCGATCAGCTCGTTGGTAAAGGTCTCTGAGGTGACATAGAGGATCTTTGAGCTGGCGTTATTCTTCAGTATAAAGTGGGCAATGGCATGCATAAGGTGGGTTTTGCCCAGTCCTACGCCCCCATAAATAAAAAGAGGGTTGTAGATTTCACCTGGGGATTCAGCCACAGCCAGCGCAGCGGCGTGGGCCAGGTTATTGTTGGAACCCACAACAAAGGTATCAAAGGTATACTTGGGATTTAAGTTGGCGTTCTGGATCACGTCTGGATTGACGGGAGCCGCCTGTTTGCGTATGAGCTGGGGCGCTGCCGGTTCCTCCGCCTCTTCAATCTGTTCCTTAACTTTGAAATCCACCTCACATTCCTTTTCAAGAAATTCTGAGATGGTCACTTTTAATAAAAATCCGTATTTTTTATTTACATATTGAAGAAAGGTCTGTTCGGGAACAATGATGGTCACTGTATTGTCTTTAAATGAATAAGGCTTTAAGGGTTCAAGCCAGGTACTGTAGGAGATATTGGAGATTTCGTGTTCTTCCTTTAAAGTACGCAAGATTTTGTCCCAGTTTTCTTTGATTTTATCTATCATTTTTTGTCTCCTAAAACTGTATTGCAGAATTACCCAATCTAAATCTATTGTATACTAAAGTGTTTTGTTTTTCAATCACAAATTGTGGATAACTGTGTGAATTGGGGGTGGAAGGGCTGTGTACGCTCTGTGGAAGATAGGTTTGTCCACAAAAATGAAAAAAATGTCAACTTTAGTTTTGCACAATGGGGAAATATAAGGAAAATAAAGGTTTTTTCGGAGATTATGGGGAAAAACACCAGGTTTTCCCACACTTATCCACAAGTTATCAACATGTTGTGGATAAGGTTATGCTGCCCTGTGCATAAGTAGGGGACCGTATATTTTTAAGAAAAGCTTTTATTGACGGGAAATCAGTTTTTTCTTATAATCACGTTGTAACATGCATTGTATCTTTTTTAAGAACAGTAGCAGGAGGAAAAAAAATGAATCATTTTGCAAAAACCCGCAGCTTGGTAATGACAGCGGTCATCGCTGCCATTATCGTAATCATGGCCTTTGTGCCGTTTCTAGGGTATATTCCGCTGGGATTTATGAATGCAGCTACCCTGCATATTCCCGTTATCATCGGAGCCATCCTTCTGGGGCCGAAATACGGGGCGTTTTTGGGGCTGACCTTCGGACTGACCAGTCTCTGGAAAAATACCTTTATGCCAAACCCGACTTCCTTTGTGTTTTCGCCTTTTGTCACCATGGGGCCCTTCCGCGGCAATGGAGCCAGCCTGATCGTGTGTCTAGTTCCGCGGGTGCTGATCGGAATTGTGGCTTACTATGTTTACCGTTTTTGTATGAAAACCTGGAAGGAAGGAAAAAGAAAACAGGGAAGAGCCCTTTTTGTGGCTGGAGTGGCAGGTTCCATGACCAATACACTTTTGGTCATGAATTTTATTTATCTGTTTTTCGGAGATGCCTATGCAGAAGCTTCGTCTTTGGCTGTCAAGTGGATCTACGGGGCAATCCTTGGCGTGATCGGTTTTCAGGGAGTGCCTGAAGCCATTGTAGCGGGGATCCTGGTGACAGCGGTGACACGGGTGATGCTCCGCATGTCATCGATCGGGCGTTAAGGCGGCAGAAAGACAGGCGATTTTTAATAAAAATCCCTTGACGGCGGCGTATTTCTTCTATATAATTGAGAAGATGTTTAATTTTATACTAGTCTAAATGTGTGTTTCCACATTGCCACATAATTTTGATAGGAGGTGCCCGACTTATGAAAATGACATTTCAGCCTAAGAAAAGACAGAGAGCAAAAGTTCATGGCTTTAGAGCAAGAATGAAGACTCCAGGCGGCAGAAAAGTTATTGCTGCCAGACGTGCAAAAGGCAGAGCAAAATTAACCGCTTAATTGAAAGCAGAAGAACCATGGCCACAGACATATGTGGCCTTTTCTTTTATCATGCAGCAAACCTTCAGCCATGCCGTTGAACTTTTGACGGGAGCTCCATGACTGAATGGTCATCCAAAATATTTTATCTGTAAGGAGTTTCGTATGAAACGATTTCCTTCCATTAAGAAGAACAGCCAGTTCCAGAAGGTTTACAGGAACGGGGTTTCCTATGCCAACCGCCTGTTAGTGATGTATGTCATGGCAAACGGGGAAGATGGGAACCAGATCGGCATATCAGTGAGCAAAAAGGTAGGCAACAGCGTTGTCCGCCATCATATAACAAGACTTTTAAGAGAGATTTTCCGTTTAAATGGGGATCGGTTAAAGACTGGGTTAAACATCGTCCTGGTGGTCCGGGGGGCTGCCAGGGAATCAGATTACAAACATTTGGAGGGTGCTTACCTGCACCTGTGCGGACTGCATCACATT
>CABQJX010000088.1 GCA_902464595.1 uncultured Lachnoclostridium sp.
TAAACAACATGGCAGAGAGTAAGAGAGATTACTATGAAGTTCTGGGCGTTCCCAAGGATGCGAATGAGGATGCATTAAAAAAAGCATACAGGAAACTTGCCAAGAAATACCATCCGGACGCCAATCCAGGCGATAAGGAGGCAGAAGCCAAGTTCAAAGAAGCTTCCGAGGCATACAGTGTGTTGAGCGACCCCCAGAAGCGTCAGCAGTACGACCAGTTCGGCCATGCTGCATTTGAACAGGGAGGCCCCGGAGCAGGCGGCTTTGGCGGCGGTTTCGGCGGCTTTGACTTCGGCGGGGATATGGGAGACATCTTTGGGGATATTTTCGGTGATATTTTTGGCGGCGGAAGATTCTCCAGAGGAAGAAGCGGCCCTTCTCGCGGAGCAAACTTGAAGACTTCCGTGAGGATTTCCTTTGAGGAGGCTGTATTTGGCTGCGAGAAGGAGATTGAGATCAATTTTAAGGAGACCTGTGCCAGCTGTCACGGAACAGGGGCAAAGGCAGGAACCTCCCCGCAGACCTGCGGAAAGTGTAATGGAAAGGGAAAGATCATGTACACCCAGCAGTCCTTCTTCGGTACTGTGCAGAATGTGCAGACCTGTCCCGACTGTAACGGAACAGGAAAGGTCATCAAGGAAAAATGTCCGGACTGCTACGGAACAGGTTACAAAACGGTTCGTAAGAAATTTAAGGTATCGATTCCCGCTGGTATTGACAATGGCCAGTGCGTCCGCTTAGCCGGAGGCGGGGAACCGGGAACCGGAGGCGGAGAGAGAGGGGATCTGTTAGTGGAGGCAGTGGTATCTCAGCATCCCATCTTTAAACGTCAGGATACCAGCATTTATTCTACGGTTCCCATTTCCTTTGCGAGAGCAGCTTTGGGAGGCCCGATCCGGATCAAGACAGTGGACGGAGATGTGGAATATGAGGTGCGTCCCGGAACTCAGACAGATACCAAGGTGCGCTTAAAGGGCAAGGGGGTTCCTTCCCTGCGCAGCCGCAGCGTAAGAGGAGATCATTACGTCACACTGGTAGTACAGGTTCCGGAGCGTATGACCCAGGCTCAGAAGGAAGCGCTGAAGCGTTTTGACGATGCGATGAACGGAGTGACCTCACCGGAGGAAGAAAAGCCTAAGAAAAAAGGGATCTTTAAGTAAGAAAATGGAATAAAGAACGAGTAAAAAGAAACAACAAGTAAAATGAGATAAGAAATGCTGGGAAAAAGGGATCGGAACAGGCCATTAAAGAGTTCCGGTCCCTTTTTCATGTCAGGCAGGGAGGGAGTATCCCGATCATCAGGCCATAATTAAAAAAGCCCCTGATAAAATATTAAGAAATCCGTAAAGAAATGTAAGAATCTGTAGGATATAATGAATAAGCACCTGTAAATAAGCCCAATACTTGGGAATACAGGTCAGTTACAGAAAGGCAATAAAACAAAATGATTAAGCGTTTGTTAGTTACGGGAGCTCATGGATTTCTTGGATCCCGTATTTGCGAATATTTTAATGAGAAACGGGGATATGAGACGGTGGGGGTTTCCCACAGGGAGCTGGACATTGAAGATGAGCTGGCGGTATCTGCTTTTATAAAGGCCATTCACCCGGATTATGTGATACACTGTGCAGGAATTTCTGATGTGGGAGTGTGCGAGAGGGAACCAGCCCAGTCAGAGCGGATTAATGTAAGGGGAACAGCCAATCTGGCCCGGTCATGCAGGAAGGAAGAAAGCAGGCTGATCTTTACCAGCTCAGACCAGGTTTACAGCGGAGTCCAGTCCTTAGAGCCCAACCGGGAGGGAAGGGAAGGAAAACCAACCACCGTTTATGGAAAAGATAAAAAAAGAGCGGAAGAAATCATGCTGTCCTATCTTCCAGATGCAGTGGCCCTGCGTCTGAGCTGGCAGTATGATGTGCCGGGGGCAGGCCGTGTGCCGGGAAAAGGCGTTTTGGAACGGTTAGCCCAGGCAAAAAGAGAAAATGAAAAGGTGGAATTTCCGATTCATGATTACCGAAGCTTTACTTATGTTTGGGAGACGGTGCGCCGCCTGGAGGATGCGCTGGAGCTTCCGGGAGGAGTTTATAACTTCGCAAGTGAAAACAGCCGCAACGCATACGATACGGCAAAATTGTTCTTAAAAGAGTTGACGGGGAATGAGTCCTGTGATATACTGTCTGAGAATGAAAAACGGTTTGCCTCCTGCCCAAGAAACCTTACGATGAGCATGGATAAGATTAAGTCCTATGGGATCCATTTCCTTGAGACAACAGAAGGGTTTCGGCAGTGCTGCAGGGAACACGAGGGAGAAGTCATACTATGACAAAGATAGAGAGCAGGAAGATGAGACAGGGGGAGGGGTTAGCTGCAAGAAGGCAGAAAACAGCGGACAGCCATCGGCAGAGCGCCAGGGATTTTGCGTTTTGCGGCCTGTTTTCCGCCCTCATCGCCGTGGGGGCATTCATAAGGATCGTTATACCAGCGGGAGCAGATACCATTAATTTTACCCTTCAATGGTTTTTTGTCCTTCTGGCAGGGCTGCTTTTGGGGTCCAGACGGGCTGCTTTCAGCGTCAGCGTCTATCTCCTGATCGGCCTGGTGGGCGTTCCGATTTTTGCCAGAGGTGGCGGGCCCTCCTATCTGATACGTCCCACCTTTGGTTTTTTGCTTGGATTTGCACTGGCAGCGTGGCTTATTGGGAAAATCTGTGAGCTGGCGGGAAAAGGCGGACCAAAGGTTTGGCTGGCAGCAGCTACGGCTGGCTATGGGGTATATTATGGAATGGGGCTCTTGTATTTTTATCTGATCACTCATTTTGTGGCAGTCATCCCCAGTCCTCTGGGACTTGGGGCCATTTTCCTTATCTACTGCCTGCCCACCATGATACCGGATTATGTTCTTTGTATCGCTGCGGTCACGGCTGCCGGCCGCCTCCGGCCTGTAGTAAGGCAGATGATGGAATCATGAAAGAAAGGGAGTTTGGAAGCAGGGGAGTTTGAAGGCTTATTGCTGCCCCTTCCGTTTTACATTTCTCTCAAAATGAAAAATATACTGCTGCATGATACCGGCACAGCCGCTGTACTGCCCGAACACCTCCTCTGTGATCGCCTCGCAGAGCCGGTTCTTGGGGATCCGGCTGTGTCTTTTTTTGTCAAAATATTGCTCCATAAGGATTTTTTCGATCCACGTATCAATGGGGAAGGCGTCGATGTGATGAAGTCCGAAGAGACACACGCAGTTTGCCACCTTTTTTCCGATGCCGTAAAAACCGGTGAGGTAGTCCATAGACTGTTTATAATCCAGTGAGGATAGATAGTCTAGATCCAGAACGCCTGTCATAGCGTCAGAGCACAGGCGATGGATATATTTGGCCCGGTATCCCAGCTTTAAAGCCATGAGATCCTCCAGGGAGGCTAGAGAGAGCTGTTTGGGATCCGGGAAGGAAAAAAGATCAGAGCCAGGTATGGGGGAGCCATAGTTTCGGCTCAGTGTCTCAACCAGGGAGCGTATGGCAGGGATGGTCTTTTGCTGGGAGATCACAAAGGTGATGATCATTTCCCAGGGATCCTGGTTTAAGATCCGTATCCCCTGGCCAAATCTGGCTGCCTGGGCCAGATAGGTATTTGCCGGGTCGATGGAGCGGATGACAGCATCATAATCCCGATCCAGATCCAGATAGGATCGCCAAAAAGGAAGGTCCTCCCCGCAGCAGTCTAAATACAGCTCATCTTCCCTCTGCCAGGCTTTTGCCAGGTGGAGGCCGCTTATGAGGAAAAAGCCGCCGGGAGTATCGGGAGAGCTGTCTTTGGAAGTGAGAGGCCTCATGCGGAAGCATTGGCCAGACTGATGGATCTGCTCTAAGTCAAGACAGGTTACAGGAAAATGAAATATCATGGGAAGCCACCTTTCTTTTGTGGGATTGATTACGCAATGCTTTTGTCAAAATCCATTGGATTTAAAACGATTGTTCTTATCATAAATCCAACGAATAGAATCGTCAACGGCAATATAATAAAAGGCGGATGTTATGCAAAGCGAACGCACTGCAATGATCAATGCTTTAACTTAAACTTACACAAGGCTGAATTTATCTGGCAGATTCCCCCTTGACTTTTTGGGAAAATGTGTCTACAATGAAACATAGATTTGAAAATCCAAAAGCTGTGAAGGCGTACAGTAAGCGTTTACATTCCATCAGAGAGGGGAGGCCATCGGCTGAAAGCCTGCCCGGGTTCCTGTAAAAGAGCTGAAATTCCCGCCGGAGCTGCACAGATGAACCGTATCCCGCAGTAATCTGTGACGCAGGCACACGTTACGTGCAGGAGTGTCTGTATGCCTCAGAAAAGATGGCATATAGGAATCAGGGTGGTACCGCGGGCTTATGGCTCCGTCCCTTCAGAGATGAAGAGACGGGGCTTTTTTGTTTGGCGGAAAAGCTTGCAGGAATCCTGCAAGGGAGATTTTTTATCCGATACCTCCCCCTTTATTCTTACAAGAAAAGGAGAAACCATGAAAGAGCAGTTAGAGAGAATCAAGGAAGAAGCCTTAAAGCAGATCGAAGCTTCCGAGGCGCTGGAACGGCTGAATGAGATCCGTGTTTCCTATCTGGGAAAGAAGGGAGAACTGACGAACATTCTCAAGAGTATGAAGGATGTGGCGCCGGAGGACCGTCCTAAGGTGGGACAGCTGGTCAATGAGGCAAGAGCTGTGATCGAAGGAAAGCTGGAGGAAGCGAAGACAGCTTTGGCAAAAAAAGCACGGGAAGCGCAGTTAAAGAGCGAGGTCATCGACGTGACTCTTCCGGCAAAGAAGAATCAGGTGGGACACAGCCACCCCAATACCATTGCTTTGGAAGAAGTAGAGCGCATTTTCGTGGGAATGGGCTACGAGGTGGTAGAGGGCCCGGAAGTAGAATATGACCGCTACAATTTTGAAAAACTGAATATCCCTAAGGGCCATCCGGCCAGGGACGAGCAGGACACCTTTTATATCAATGACAGCATCCTGCTGAGAAGCCAGACCTCCCCGGTTCAGGTGCGTACTATGGAGCAGGGAAAGCTGCCTATCCGCATGATTGCCCCGGGCCGTGTGTTCCGTTCTGACGAGGTGGACGCAACCCATTCCCCTTCCTTCCATCAGATCGAGGGATTGGTGATCGACAAGAATATTACATTTGCGGATCTCAAGGGAACACTGGCAGAGTTTGCCAGAGAGCTGTTCGGACCTGAGACGAAGGTGAAATTCCGTCCCCATCATTTCCCATTTACCGAGCCCAGCGCAGAGGTGGATGTGACCTGCTTCAAGTGCGGCGGTTCCGGATGCCGGTTCTGCAAGGGATCCGGATGGATCGAGATTTTAGGATGCGGTATGGTTCATCCCCACGTTCTTGAGATGTGCGGTATTGATCCGGAGGAGTATTCCGGTTTTGCTTTCGGCGTAGGCCTGGAGCGTATTGCACTGTTGAAATATGAGATCGACGATATGCGTCTGCTGTACGAGAACGATATCCGTTTCCTGAAGCAGTTCTAAAATGAAAAGCGTATGACAGGTCATGTTTGAGTGACAGATAGGAGAGAAAACACATGAATACAGCATTATCATGGATAAAAGCATATGTCCCTGATCTGGATGTCACGGCCCAGGAGTATACGGATGCCATGACTCTGACCGGGACAAAGGTTGAGGGTTATACCTGCCTGGACAAAAATCTGGAAAAGATCGTAGTGGGAGAGATCCTTTCCGTAGAGCGCCACCCGGATGCGGATAAGCTGGTAGTCTGCCAGGTAAATGTAGGTCAGGAGGAGCCGGTTCAGATTGTTACCGGAGCTCCCAATATTACAGCAGAGTCCTCCATCGGGGCCAAGGTTCCGGTAGTACTGGACGGCGGACGGGTAGCGGGAGGCCATGACGGAGGCCCTCTCCCTGAGAATGGAATCGCCATTAAAAAAGGAAAATTAAGAGGTGTGGATTCCTATGGAATGATGTGCTCCATTGAGGAGCTGGGAGCAGACAGGGAGATGTATCCGGATGCACCGGAGAGCGGAATTTATCTCCTTCCCGCTGACAGCGTGCCGGGTTCTGACGCAGTGGCTGTTATGGGACTTAGAGATGTGGTGTTCGAGTATGAGATCACATCCAACCGTGTGGACTGCTACAGCGTAGTGGGAATTGCCAGGGAGGCAGCAGCCACCTTTGGAAAATCCTTCTGCCCTCCCGTTGTCACAGCCACAGGAAACAGTGAGGATATTCATGACTTCTTAAAGGTACGCGTAGAGAATCAGGAGCTTTGCCCGCGCTACTGTGCCAGAATGGTGAAGAATATTAAGCTGGCTCCCTCTCCTCAGTGGATGCAGCGCCGTCTGGCAGCCAGCGGCATCCGTCCCATCAACAATATCGTGGATATTACTAATTACGTGATGGAAGAATACGGACAGCCTATGCACGCCTTTGATTACGATCAGCTGGCCGGTCATGAGATCGTGGTAAAATGTGCAGAGGACGGGGATGTATTCCAGACGCTGGACGGTCAGGAGCGGAAATTGGATTCTACGATCCTCATGATCAACGATGGGGAGAAGGAGGTTGGGATCGCCGGTATCATGGGCGGTGAAAATTCCAAGATTACAGATGATGTGGCAACCATGGTCTTTGAGTCTGCCTGCTTTAACGGAACCAACATCCGTCTTTCTGCCAAGAAGGTAGGACTGCGTACCGATGCTTCCGGAAAGTATGAAAAGGGTCTGGATCCCAATACGGCAGAGGAGGCAGTAAACCGTGCGTGCCAGCTGATCGAGGAGCTGGGAGCAGGGGAAGTAGTAGGAGGAATCATCGATATTTATCCTGAAAAGAGAGAGTGCAGGCGGATCCCCTTTGACGCTGACAAGATCAACCGCCTTCTGGGAACCCAGATCTCAGAGGAGGATATGATTTCCTATTTCAGAACGATTGAGCTGGAATATGACAGTGAGGCGAAGGAAGTGATCGCTCCTACCTGGCGTCAGGATCTGGAGCGTATGGCAGATCTGGCAGAGGAGGTAGCCCGCTTCTATGGATATGACAAGATTCCTACCAGCCTGCCATCTGGGGAGGCTACCACAGGAAAGCTTTCCTATAAGCTGCGTATCGAGGAAATTGCCAGAGAGATTGCACAGTTCTGCGGCTTCTCCCAGGGAATGACCTATTCTTTTGAGAGCCCAAAGGTATTTGACAAGCTTTTGATCCCGGCAGACAGCCCCCTCAGAAGGATGGTAGAGATTTCTAATCCCCTGGGTGAGGATTTCAGCGTTATGCGTACTACTCCATTAAACGGTATGCTGGCCTCTTTGTCTACGAACTATAACCGGCGCAATAAAGCAGTACGCTTATATGAGCTGGCAAATGTGTATCGGCCAAAAGATCTTCCTCTGACAGAGCTTCCCGATGAGCGGATGCAATTTACCCTGGGAATGTATGGAGATGGGGATTTCTTCACCATGAAGGGGGTTGTGGAAGAATTTTTCGATAAGGTGGGGATGCATAAAAAGCCTCACTATGACCCAAAAGCAGATCATCCATACCTTCATCCGGGCAGAAAGGCCGATATTGTCTACGAGGGCTGTGTTGTGGGCTTCTTAGGAGAGATCCATCCTGAGGTGGCAGACAATTACAAGCTGGGAGACCGCACCTATGTGGCAGTGATCGATATGCCATCCATTATGGACTTTACCACCTTTGACCGCAAGTATACAGGATTGGCTAAGTTCCCGGCTGTGACCAGGGACATCAGCATGGTGGTTCCAAAGGATATTTTAGTAGGACAGATCGAAGATGTGATCTGTCAGAGGGGCGGTAAGATCCTGGAGAGCTATGAACTTTTTGACATCTATGAGGGAGCGCAGGTTCTGGCAGGACACAAGTCTGTGGCATATTCCATTACCTTCCGTGCGAAGGATCACACCCTGGAGGATAAGGAAGTAACCTCTGTGATGAACAAGATATTAAATGGCCTCAGCAATATGGGAATTGAGCTGAGAGCTTAAAATTTCATAAAAACCAGATTGGTGCTGGAAGAAAGGGGGAAGCGGATAAGCCGTTTCCTCCTTTTGTATATTTTTTTATCTTAGTTAAAAAAGTAAGAACCTTTACTCCTGTTTTTTATGGAAAAGTGGGGAATAGGAGCCAAAATATGACAAAAGGTGACAGGAGTTTTTATGGATAAAATAGGTATAAAATACACTAAATAGGAAATAAATAATTTACATAATAATTATTACAAAAAATGTAAATTGGTAAGACAGATTAAAAATTAATAATAATGTAACAAAAATGTAAAGATATTACTGGCATTTACCATAAAAAACAAGAGAAAATCGGGCAAAAATACACATATATCACAAAAGATATTACAAATATTTCAAAAGCTATAAAAAATGTAACAAACATATTAAATCTCCATTGACGGAAAAAGTCAAATCCCATATAATTACCCATACATCCCAGAAAAACTTGCATAAAGTGGGGAACCCCTCACTGTGCAGACAGCCCGTTCCAAATGAAAGGGCTGTGGTGAAAGAGATTCCATGGTTTCAGATCGTTTCACATAGAATCTTCTTTTGCAGTAAAATATGAGAATGGCTTAGCTTACGGAATGAGCGGAGCCGGAAAAAGGAGTATGTATTATGCTTACATTACATTCATTCCTTCAAACGGTCATGATGTTTGTCAAGTCACTGGCTGTTAAGGTGACAAAACAGATGTACCGTTCTTCTTCTGTGGTTATGGCAGGCCTGGTAGTAGTGGCTGTCATATCGTTTTCAGCCAATGGTTTTGGAGGCGGAGGGAAAAATGCCCTGGCAGCGCCGATGGAGGAGGAAAACCGGGAAACAGAGGAGGATGAGAAGGAAGAAGGAAGCAGTCTGGTTACGGAAGCAAAAATACAGTTCGGACTTTTAAATACAGACAGCGAGGGCCAGCATCTGGCGGGCGCGCTGTTGGAAGCAGATGTCCGGGAGAAAGAGAGACAGAAGGCAGCCGCCCAGACACAGATTGAAGCCCTGCAAAAACAGATCCTGAAGGAGAAGCAGGAGGAAGAAGAAAGAAGGAAACAAGAGGAGGAGCGCCGGGCCGCCAGGCGGATCCGCTGTACGGAGGAGGATTATCAGGTTCTGTTGCGCATTGTCCAGGCAGAGGCAGGGATCTGTGACCGCAAGGGGAAGATCCTGGTGGCAGACGTGATCATCAACCGTGTCTTGTCAAGACAATTTCCAAACAGCGTAAAGGAAGTGGTTTATCAGCGATCCCAGTTCCAGCCAGTGTCCAATGGGGCCATTAACCGGGTAAAGGTATCAGCCCAGACGATTGAGGCGGTGGACAGCGCTCTGGATGGGGAGGACTATTCCAACGGAGCACTGTATTTCATGAACCGGCGGGCTTCCGGAGGCAGAGCTTCCTGGTTTGACCGCAGGCTTACATTTCTTTTTGCCCATGACGGCCATGAATTTTTCAGGTAAACATTCAGTAACAGTTCAGCCGCCAGGACAAGAAAAAGATTGAGTTTTAAACGGTTTTGGGTGTATACTGGAAGATGTCATCAACGGACAAGGAAATACAATGCTGCGAAGGAGGAATATGCAATGATTTTTGATGAGAAAAAGAATCTGGATTTTTACAGAAATTTAGGCGTGGAGGGAAGATACGCCAAGGCGGTGGATTTCCTTCAGAATACAGATCTTGAGTCCCTGGAACCGGGAAAATACGAGATTGATGGAAAGAATGTGTACGCCAATGTGACTGCCTACACGACCATTCCGTGGGAGGAGGCCAAATATGAGGCTCATGAACACTATACGGACATTCAGTATGTGATTGAGGGAAGCGAGGTTATGACCTATGCCCCTGCTCATGAGATGACGGTAAAGGTTCCCTATAACCCGGATAAGGATGTGGTATTTTTTGAGAATACGACTCCCGGCCTTCAGATCAAGGCAAAAGCGGGACAGTACCTGATCTTCCAGCCATGGGATGCCCATAAGCCTAAGGCTGCTGATGGGGAACCGGCTCCGATTAAGAAGGTTATTGTAAAGATCAAAGAGGACTAATTTTTTGTATATCCTAAAGGTTTCTTACGGTTTTTTACGGTTTTGCGCCCTTTCTTGAAAGGGCGCTTTTTTCATGCTATCATGAGGATAGAAGCAGTTATGCTGGTACATGAGACATGCATGGGGCGTTAGCGGCGCTGTTTGCAGAAGGGGAAAGCAGGAGGAATGGGAGGCTGCCTATGAGAAGAAGGGAAAAGGGGAAGGAAACAGGAGAGGGGAAGCTGAGGGGGAGAGTATGGCGGTTTATGGGGGCTGTGCTTTTAAGTTCCCTTTTGCTTGCTGCGTGCGGAGGACAGGAGAAGAACCAGACAAGTGCAGAAACGGCTTATGATATGGCAGCGGATGCAGAGTGGGCGGCTCCTGGCATGGGAGTTATGCCCAATGCCCATATGGTGGCTGAGACAGGGGCAGCCAGGCCGCAGGAGGCAGGGCTGACAGAGAGGGAAGGAGTAAAGGAAGAAGGAGCCTTACAGGGCGGAGAAGACACAGCCCCTCTTTCAGCCCAGGCTTCCCGGAATCGCAAACTGATACGGAATGTGGATCTCAATATGGAGACAAGGGAATTTGACGTTCTGGTATCGCGGATCAAGGAAAAAACAGAGGAGATGGGAGGTTATATTGAATCCTCCAACCTTTTTGGCTCAAGCCTGGACAGCGGTGAGTATTCCGGGCAGCGCCGGGCTGATTTTACGGTACGGATACCGGCAGATCAGCTGGACGTTTTTCTGGACATAACGGGTTCTCTGGGAAATGTGATCAGCAGGCAGGAACAGGTTACCGATGTTACGCTTCAGTATTCTGATGTGGAGAGCCATAAAAAGTCTCTTGAGATCGAGCAGGAGCGTTTGTGGGAGCTTTTAGAAAAGGCAGAATCCCTGGAAGCGGTGGTGGCTTTGGAAGCCCGCTTGTCGGAGATCCGTTATCAGCTGGAGTCTTATACGTCCCAGTTAAGGCTCTATGACAGCCAGGTGGATTACAGTACAGTGAACCTTTATGTGACGGAGGTTCAGGTGCTGAGTGCTGCCTCGCCGGACCGTGTGGGGGAACGGATCCAGAGTGGATTTGCAAAGACGCTGAAGCGAATGGAAGATGAGGCGGTGGATCTGGTGGTATGGCTGGCTGTGAACAGCCCTGTGATCCTATGCCTGGGCGTATTTGTCCTTGTTCTCATCCTGGCAGTCAGGGCTTTAGAGAGGCATGTGCCCTCAAGAAAGAAAAGAGGGAAAAAGAGCAGTAAAGCCGGAGGAAAAGAAGGAGAGGAACAGGGGGAGGAAAAGAAGCAGGGAGAAGAAAAGGAGGAATCCAGCCCGCAGCAGAAGTAAGGGATCCAGCCTGCAGCAGAAGTAAGGGATCCAGCCCGCGCAGGAATATGTAATATAGAAGAAAACAGGAGCGCATCCGGTTGTCCGGATGTGCTCTTGTCTGATTTGGGGAAGTTAGTGTATAATTATCATTGGCAAAAGCAATAAAAAGGGAAGCAGAGAAAATCCCTGCTTCCCAATCATACAGTTTTTCTTTATGATGTTAGTTGCCTAGACTACAGATAAAGGA
>CABQJX010000089.1 GCA_902464595.1 uncultured Lachnoclostridium sp.
CTTTGCAGTTATGTACATTATCGCACAAAAGCTGGTGTGGAAGTCCAATGAGGATGGATACCTGGTAGGTTCCCGCGGTTCGGTAGGCTCCTCTTTTGTGGCTACCATGTCGGGGATTACAGAGGTAAATCCGCTGAGTCCTCATTACCACTGCCCGAAATGCCGGTATTATGATTTTGACTCCGATGAGGTGAAGAAGTTCTCCGGTATGGCGGGCTGTGACATGCCGGATAAAAACTGTCCCGTATGCGGAACGCCGTTAGAAAAAGACGGGTTTGATATTCCCTTTGAGACTTTCCTTGGATTTAAGGGGGATAAGGAGCCGGATATTGACCTTAATTTCTCCGGCGAGTATCAGAGCAAGGCCCATGACTATACGGAGGTTATCTTTGGAAAGGGCCAGACCTTCCGCGCCGGGACCATCGGTACTTTGGCGGATAAGACAGCCTTTGGCTATGTGAAAAAATATTATGAGGAGCGGGGGACGAGAAAGCGCAACTGCGAGATCAACCGCATTGTCCAGGGGTGTGTGGGAGTGCGCAGGACTACCGGACAGCACCCAGGCGGAATCATCGTTCTTCCTTTGGGGGAGGAGATCTATTCCTTTACGCCGGTGCAGCACCCGGCCAACGATATGACGACCTCCACCGTGACCACCCATTTTGATTATCATTCCATCGACCACAACCTGTTAAAGCTGGACATTCTGGGACACGATGATCCTACCATGATCCGTATGCTCCAGGATCTGACCGGTATCGACCCGGTAAAGGATATTCCTCTGGACAGCAAGGAGGTTATGAGCCTTTTCCAGAATACCTCAGCCCTGGGGATCACGCCGGAGGATATTGGGGGCTGCCCCTTAGGAGCTCTGGGCGTGCCGGAGTTCGGCACAGACTTTGCCATGCAGATGCTCCTTGATACAAAGCCGAAGTATTTTTCTGACCTGGTGCGCATTGCGGGCCTGGCCCACGGAACCGATGTGTGGCTGGGAAATGCCCAGACGCTGATCCAGGAGGGAAAGGCCACCATCCAGACTGCCATCTGTACCCGAGATGATATTATGGTATACCTGATCTCACGGGGAATGGAGGAGGGACTGTCCTTCACCATCATGGAGAGCGTACGTAAGGGAAAGGGATTAAAGGATGAGTGGGCAGAGGAAATGACGGCCCACGGCGTGCCGGACTGGTATATCTGGTCCTGCCGGAAGATTAAATATATGTTCCCCAAAGCCCATGCGGCAGCTTACGTTATGATGGCCTGGCGCATCGCCTACTGCAAGATTTTTTATCCGCTGGCATATTACGCAGCCTTTTTCAGCATCCGGGCCAGTGCCTTTTCCTATGAGATCATGTGTCAGGGAAGGGATAAATTGGAATATTATCTGGCAGATTACAAAAAGAGGGCGGACAGCCTGTCAAAAAAGGAACAGGATACTTTAAGGGATATGAGGATCGTCCAGGAAATGTACGCCAGGGGCTTCGAGTTCGTCCCTATTGATATATACAGGGCGAAGGCCAGAAGCTTCCAGATCATTGACGGAAAGCTTATGCCCTCATTAAGCAGCATTGACGGACTGGGGGAGAAGGCGGCGGATGCAGTGGTGGACGCAGTAAAGGACGGCCCATTCCTGTCCATTGAAGATTTCAGCAGCCGCACCAAGGTAAATGGAACGCTATGTACCCTGATGTCAGATCTGGGGCTCTTAAAGGAGCTTCCGAAGTCTAACCAGCTGTCGCTGTTTGACCTGTAGAAAACGCAAGAAAAAGGAAATCATTGATATTTATGCAATCCTATGATAGAATATAAAAAATAAAAGAGTCCTTTCAAAAGGGCTCTTTTGTTGCGCGAAACGGCGCCTTATTAAACGAAACGGAGGAGAAAAGAAATGGAACGTGAAACGTTCTCGTCCAGGCTTGGATTTATCCTGATCAGTGCAGGCTGCGCCATTGGCCTGGGAAATGTGTGGAGGTTCCCTTATATTGTGGGAGAGTATGGCGGAGCAGCTTTTGTGCTGGTCTATCTTTTGTTCCTGCTGGTACTGGGGCTTCCCATCGTCGTTATGGAGTTTGCAGTGGGAAGGGCAAGCCGCAAGAGCGCTGCCTTATCCTTTGACAAGCTGGAGCCAGAGGGAAGCAAATGGCATCTGGCAAAATATCCCGCTATGGCAGGAAATTACATCCTGATGATGTTTTATACTACCGTAGGCGGATGGATGATACTTTACTTTTTAAAAACCTTGAAAGGGGATTTTAACGGCCTTGACGCAGAGGCTGTGGCCGGAGAGTTTAACAGCATGCTGGCAGATCCCATTCTCATGGGCAGCTTTATGGTAGTGGTAGTGCTTCTGTGCTTCGGCATCTGCGCCATGGGACTTCAAAAGGGAGTGGAGCGGATCACAAAGGCTATGATGGTGTGCCTTCTGATCCTGATGGTGGTTCTGGCCATCCATTCCATGCTCCTTCCCGGAGGCGGCCCGGGACTGGAATTTTACTTAAAACCGGACTTCGGAAAAATGAAGGCGGCCGGGATCGGGGAGGCGGTTTTTGCGGCCTTAGGACAGTCCTTCTTCACCCTCAGCATTGGAATTGGGGCATTGGCGATCTTCGGAAGCTATATCGGAAAGGAGCGGGCTCTCACAGGGGAGGCGGTGAGCGTTACCCTGTTGGATACCATGGTAGCTTTTATGGCAGGACTCATTATTTTTCCGGCGTGCTTTGCCTATAACATTGAGTCTACCTCCGGCCCTTCCCTGATCTTTATCACTCTGCCCAATGTATTCAACCACATGGCAGGCGGACAGATCTGGGGAGCTATGTTCTTCCTGTTTATGTCCTTTGCTGCATTTTCCACGATCATTGCCGTGTTCCAGAATATCATTTCCTTTGCAACGGATCTGACAGGCTGTACGGTAAAAAAAGCAGTTTTGTGCAATCTCGGTATTATCATCCTGCTGTCCATCCCATGTGTGCTGGGCTTTAATCTCTGGAGCGGATTTGCGCCGTTGGGAGAGGGATCCACTGTGTTGGATCTTGAGGATTTTATCCTGAGCAATAACCTCCTTCCCATCGGAAGCATGATCTACCTGATGTTCTGCACCAGCCGTTATGGGTGGGGGTTCAAGAAGTTTTTGGCAGAGGCCAACGAGGGAGAGGGGATCAAATTCCCGGCTTGGGTAAGGGTTTATGTGACCTATATCCTGCCTCTTATCGTGCTGGGGATCTTTATCCAGGGCTATGCGTCTAAATTTATGGGAAATTAAAATATGACGGATCATAAAGGCGGTTTCTGCGTCATTCAGGCGTGGGAGCCGCCTTTTTAAAATATAAATGTATAGTATACTTGACATTAAATGTAAAGCATACTATACTATAAATGTAAAGTAAACTTTGCTTTTGAAAGAAGGGGCGGTGAAATTGAAAAATAGGATACAAGAGCTGAGAAAGCAGAGGAAGGTGACCCAGGAGGAGCTGGCAGAGGCGGTGGGCGTAACCAGGCAGACGATCATATCTTTGGAGAACGGCAGATATAACGCTTCCCTGCAGCTGGCCTTCCGCATAGCTGGATTTTTTGGAAAGGCCATTGAGGAGATATTTTGGTTAGAGGAAAGTGAGGAATGATTATGTGGATCAATCGATTATTTGGGGATTACCCTATTGATTTTGAAAAAAGATGCCGGATCCGGATGGCGGCAGGTATGGGAGGTATTCTTTTGGGAATCCTATCCATGGTACTGGGATGGCTGGCTCAGGGCGGGCAGCTTCCCGTCCTTTATCTGGAGAGGGGGACAAGAAGTTTTCTGCCTCAGTTTTACATGAGCATAGGCGCAGGCCTTGCCTGTGGAGGAGCTATTTCTCTTTTTCGCAGCCGCCGGTATCTGAGAGATCCGGAACTTAGCAAGAAAAGAAGGGTTTATGAGTCAGACGAGCGCAATCGGCTTTTGGGGCTGCGGTGCTGGGCATATACAGGCTACACCATGATGTTAGCTCTTTATATAGGCGTTTTAGTCAGCGGATTTATAAGCGTTACCGTATCCAAAACCCTTTTGGCGGTAACGGCATCCTTCGCAGTCCTGCTTTTTGTTTTCCGAAAGATCATGGAGCGGGCCATGTAGGATCCACGAGAGGGCTATGTAGGATCCACAGGGTCATGGCAGGAGCATACAGAAAAATGGGGAAATGAAAGACGAAGGTTATTGACAGGAAAGGCTCTTTGATTTATAATTTCAATATACCCACCAGGGGTATATTGAAAGGAGAGTGCCTTTATGATAACAGAACAGTATCACATAGATGGAATGTCCTGCGCTGCCTGCAGCAGCGCAGTGGAGCGTGTGACCCGGAAATTAAACGGGGTGGAGAGCAGCAACGTAAACCTGACTACCAACCGTATGGTCATTACGTATGACGAAACCCTGGTAACTCAGGAGATGATCTGCGAGAAGGTCTCCCGTGCAGGCTTTCAGGCCAGCCTGATCCTGGAGGAGGAACAGAATAAGGAAAAAGAGGAACAGGAGTGGAGGGAACAGGAGGAGCAGCTCCATCAGGTAAAGCGCAGGGTGGTTACGGCCATCTGCTTTGCCCTTCCTCTGCTGTATATTTCCATGGGACATATGATCCCGGTGAAGCTGCCTCTGCCTTCCTTGCTGGACATGGAGTCTAACCCTATGAATTTTGCCCTGGCTCAGCTGATCCTGACCATTCCCGTCCTGATCTGCGGCCGCAAGTTTTATCTGGTAGGGATCCGGGCCCTTTTAAAGGGAAATCCCAATATGGATTCCCTGGTAGCTATCGGAACAGGAAGCGCATTCCTCTACAGCCTGGCCATGACCGCAGGCATACCTTCCGATCCCATGAAGGCCCATCAGCTGTATTATGAATCAGCGGCTGTGGTGGTGACTCTGGTCATGCTTGGAAAATTTATGGAAAGCCGCAGCAAGGGAAAAACCTCGGAGGCCATCCGCAAGCTGATGGAGCTGGCCCCGGATACAGCGATCCTTTATGAAAATGGCATGGAGCGGGAGATTGAGACCTCCCAGGTCAGAGCCGGGCAGCATATCCTGATCAAGCCGGGCAGCAGGATCCCCTTAGACGGTATTCTTGTAAAGGGCAGCAGCAGCGTAGATGAGTCTATGCTGACCGGTGAAAGTATTCCCGTGGAGAAGCAGGAGGGAGATACGGTCATCGGCGGAAGTATGAACTATAACGGGGCTATGGAGGTAGAAGTGACCCATGTGGGAAGTGATACCACCCTGTCCAAAATTATTAAGATGATTGAGGACGCCCAGGGAAAAAAGGCCCCCATCTCAAAGCTGGCAGATAAGGTGGCCGGGTATTTTGTCCCGACGGTCATGGGGATTGCCCTTGTAGCTGCGCTGTTATGGTGGATCTTAGGAGGGAAAGAGCTGTCCTTTGTGCTGACGATCTTTGTGGCGGTTCTGGTGATCGCCTGCCCCTGCGCTTTGGGGCTGGCTACTCCTACGGCTATCATGGTGGGAACCGGAGTGGGAGCCGGACACGGAATTCTTATTAAAAGCGGGGAAGCATTGGAGATCTGTCATAAGGTGGATGCGGTGATCCTGGATAAGACAGGGACGATCACCGAGGGAAAACCGAAGGTGACAGATGTGGTGGTTTTTGATAAAGAAGCGGTACTGGGCCTGTGGAAGAAGGAAGGCCGGGGGGAGCCGTTGGAGGAAGCGGTCAAAGGGGATTTGCTGAAAATTGCCGCTTCCTGCGAACAGATGTCGGAGCATCCTCTTGGACAGGCCATTGTCCAGGCGGCCAGGGAAAAGCAGCTGGAGCTTTCCATGCCGGAACAGTTTGAGAGCATCACGGGAGCCGGTATCCGCACCCGTCTGCAGGAATATTGGGTATCTGTAGGAAACCGCCGGCTTCTTGAGACAGAACAGGTATCTCTTCCGGATCGGGCACAGGAGATGGCTTCCCAATATGCCAATATGGGAAAAACACCCATGTATGTGGTGATTGAAGGCCGTCTGGCCGGTATGGTGTGCGTAGCTGATACCATCAAGGAAACCAGTGTGGAGGCGGTGGAAAAGATCAAAAGCCTGGGAGTGGCCGTTTATATGGTTACAGGAGATAATGAGCGGACTGCAGAGTATATCGGGAGCCAGGCCCGTGTGGATCAGGTAGTGGCGGAGGTGCTTCCTGAAGATAAGGCGCAGGTGGTAAGCCGCCTGCAAAAGGAAGGGAAGACCGTTATGATGGTAGGGGACGGGATCAATGATGCCCCGGCCCTGGTACAGGCAGATGTGGGCTGTGCCATTGGAAACGGAAGCGATATTGCCCTGGAATCCGGAGATGTGGTATTGATGAAATCTGATCTGATGGATGTATACCGGGCGATCAAGCTGAGCAAGGCGACCATACGCAATATCAAGCAGAATCTATTTTGGGCATTCTTCTATAATTCTCTGGGGATCCCTGTGGCAGCCGGTGTGCTCTATCTCTTAGGAGGCCCCCTTTTAAGCCCTATGATCGGCGGCTTTGCTATGTCCTTGAGCTCTGTGTGTGTGGTGGGAAATGCCCTGCGCCTTAGGAATCTGAAGCTGTAGAAAAATCAAGAAACATGAGAAACGGAATAATTGAGAGACAACCTATAAGAAACAACATAAGAGGATCGGGAGGGAGAACGCCGTGAAAGAAGAACAGGCCTGCGGCTGCCGGCATAAGCACCGGGAGGCGTCAGAAGAGCGGGGGCTTATGAACCGGCTGAACCGCATTGAGGGACAGATCCGAGGGATCAAAGCTATGGTAGAGGATGAGCGCTATTGCGTGGATATTATCACTCAGGTAGCCGCAGTCCAGGCGGCGCTCAACAGTTTCAATAAGGTGCTGCTGGAGCGTCATATAAAAACATGTGTGGTGGAGGATATTCGTCATGGAGACAGCGACGCCACCGTGGAGGAGCTGTGCCGAACCTTGCAGAAGATGATGAAATGATCCTGTTTCCCGTATCAAACATAAGAAACTCAAAGAAACAAAGGAAACCGTTAAGTTATGCAGTTTAACTCATATTTGTTTTTATTGCTGTTCCTTCCCCTTACACTGTTAGGGTATTTCTGTTTGGGAAAGAGAATGGGACGGTCCGGGGCCATGGGATGGCTTACCGGGGCTTCCCTTGTATTTTTTGCCTGGAAGATGCCTCTCTGGCATATAGGGCTTTTGCTCGGAAGCGCTCTTTTTAACTGGCATTTATCCCGTCTCCTTGTGGGAAAAGAAGGCGGGATACCGGGAGGGAATACAAAAAGAAAGCTCCTTCTGGCTTTTGGAGTCGGGGGAAACCTGGCTTTGCTGTTTTATTTTAAATACACTGGATTTTTCCTGGAAAATGCAAACCGCATATTTGACAGGGAATGGACCTTTTACAAAATACTTGTCCCAATGGGCCTCAGTTTTTTTACCTTTCAGCAGATCGCCTGGCTGGTGGATTCCTACCGTCTGGAGACAAGAGGATACCATTTTGGGGAATACCTGCTGTTTTCGGTATACTTTCCAAAGATTGCGATGGGGCCAATTCTCCTTCATGGAGAATTGATCCCCCAGCTTCGGGATCCTTCCCGTATTAAAGCGGATCCTGAGAAGATCAGCGAAGGGCTTATGATCCTGGCTGTGGGACTTTTTAAGAAGGTGATCCTGGCAGAGTTTTTTGCAGGCCCGGTGGCTTGGGGTTTTGGTTCAAAAGAGATCCTGGGCTCATCAGACGCTTTTTTCGTGATGGTATCCTATGGATTTCAGCTGTATTTTGATTTCAGCGGCTATTGTGATATGGCAATGGGAGTGTCCCGGATGTTTGGATTGGAGCTGCCCCTTAATTTTGACTCTCCCTACCAGGCATTGTCGCCAGTAGAATTTTGGAAGCGATGGCATATAACGCTGACCCGCTTTTTGCGCAAATATCTGTACTTTCCTCTGGGAGGGAGCAAAAAGGGGATTCTTCGGACCTATGTGAATATTATGATCGTCTTTCTGGTCAGCGGACTATGGCATGGAGCGGCCTGGACCTTTGTTCTATGGGGGATCCTTCACGGTTTGGGGCAGTGCCTGAACCGTCTGTTCCAAAAAACATGGGAAGGCTTTCACGCCGCTTTTCAGTGGATGGGAACCTTTTTGTTTGTCAATCTGACCTGGGTGGTATTCCGGGCGGAGAGCGTGTCCCAGGCAAAGGACTTTTTAAAGGGACTGCTGAATTATGGAAAAATGCAGCTGAATCCCGCTTTTTTGGACAGCTTTCAGATGGTGGAGCTGCCTCCCTTTTTGACCAGCCACCGTCTGTTCACCGTGTTTGGGATCTATGGCATTGCATTTTTCCTGGTGATGAATACGAACAATATGGGAAGAACAAAGCTGCGCCCCACTCTTTTTCGTGGAATCGGTACGGCCCTTCTTCTGGTATGGTCGATCCTTTCATTGGGCGGAATTTCCGGTTTTATTTACTTCCAGTTTTAGTAAGCTTCAAAAAACCGACGGATTACAGTTGGTAAAGATCGAAGAATCAGCGGATCACAAAGTGAAATACAGGGCGCTTATTGGCCTGTCAAGGAGAGAAACAGAGTGGAAGCACAAAAGAATGATTTAAAAACAGGGGGAAAGAACGGTGCGGTGCGGTGGCTTGCCTTTACCATGGGCGCAGTTCTCCTTTTATTGGCAGCCTTTGCAGGGGCGGTGGTTTACGTGGATCCATTTTTCCATTATCATAAGCCGGTTCCCGGCCTTGCCTATCCCATTGACAGCGAGCGCTACCAAAATGATGGGATCAGCCGCCATTTTGAGTATGATGCAGTGCTTACAGGCACGTCTATGATGGAAAATTTTAAGACCAGTTTATTTGACAGCCTGTTTGGAGCCCGCTCGATCAAAATTCCTTTTGCAGGAGGGTATTACAAAGAAGTGGATCAGGCTGTGAGCCGTGCTGTTTCCTACAATCCCCATATCCGCATGGTATGCCGCGGACTGGATCGGAGCTTTCTTCTGCAGGAAGCGGATGCTGTGAATCAGGCGGCTCCGGCTTCGGATTATCTGTGGGATGATAACCTGTGGAACGACGTGGAGTATATTTTTAACAAAGAGGTAATCTTTGGAAATCTGCGGGCAGTATCTGCCAGAACCAGAGCTGGGGAGAAGACAACAGACTTTGATGAATATATGCACTGGGCTCCTGAAAAGGAGTGGGGACATGAGGCGGTTCTTAAAACATATGACCGGCAGGAAGCGGAAAAGGAGCAGAAGCCCTTTACGGAGGAAGACCGGCGCATGGTTTTGGAAAATCTGGAGCAGAATGTGTTAAGGACTGCAAGAGAGAATCCGCAGATCACATTTTACTGCTTTATTCCTCCTTACAGCATCGCCTGGTGGGACAGTGAGCTGATGGTAAAGGGGGAGTTTGAGCGTCAGATGGAAGCATACCGTTTGATGGCAGAGACCCTTTTAAGCTGTGAAAATATCCGCCTCTTTGCTTTTGATGATGTCTATGAGATTACCTGTGACCTGGGGAATTATATGGACGTGATCCACTATTCTGAGGAAGTGGGCGATCAGCTCCTTACTTTTATGGCAGAGGGAAAACATGAGATCACAGAAGAAAATGCAGAGCAGTATTTTGACAAAATCACCCGGTTTTATCAGAGCTATGACTACGAGAGCATATATGGATCCCATGAAGTATAAACAGATTGCAGCCATCCGGCAGGAGGAAGCCCTTTGGGGGCGATCAGCCTGCATTGGAGGGTTACGATAGATCAAAAGAATCGGAAAAGGAGAATGAATATGAAAACTTATAAGTGTGAAGAAATGATGTGTGACGGATGCGTAAAGCGTATTAAAAATGGGCTTTCGGCAGAGGGGATCGGACATGAAGTGGATCTGTCCGCAAAGACGGTAAAGGTAGAGGGAGATGAGGCCGTTCAGGCTAAGGCAGTGGAGATTCTGGATGATTTAGGCTTCACAACGGCAGAAGTATAAATAAAAGCAGAGATGCAGCAAACAGAGAACAGCGTGGGCCGTAAAAGGTACACGCTGTTTTACGTAATAGATGGGATAGAAATAGAATGAGCTTATTGTTTTGTTGTCTCCCAATAACGTTCTTTTTGTAATAGATGCTTATAAGTCAGATCGATTCCTAAGGCTCCAAGGGGGGCCGTAATGAGGATCCCCAGCACCGCAGCAGACAAGACCAGGGGACCGCAGGCCAGTCCCATGGTGAGAGGGACAGATCCGATAGCAGCCTGGACCGTTGCCTTTGGAAGGTATGCGATCACACAGAACAGGCGCTCCCTCCGGTTTAAGGGCGTTCCTAAAAAACAGAGGATCACGCCAAGCGAGCGCAGGGACAGGGCAATGAAAATCATGAGGATAGCCGCCCCTCCTGCCCGGGCGGTGTAACGGATGTCTACGGCTGCTCCCACCAGAACAAACAGAACCACCTCGGCAGCAAGCCACAGCTTTCCAAATTTTTCAGCAAGCCGTGCAGACACAGAGGGAATGCTTTTGAGGCGGATGATACAGGCCATGCTGACTACAGCTAAAAGGCCGGATACAGCGAAGATTCCCTTGAGCCAGGTTTCTATTGCCATGAGAAGGAAGGCGGTTCCGAGTACAATGATGACTTTCATACTGTTGCGGATATAGTGCCTGCGGATATAGGCGGTCTCAAAGAGCAGGCTCAGCCCATATCCGGCAGCCCATCCAAGGAGAATGCCGGACAGGATGGATATGGGGATGTTCACAAAGTCCATGGCCTGGGCGCTTCCTCCCCGGGCCATGGAGGAAAAGGTGGAAAACAGCACAATGACAAATATATCATCGCAGGACGCTCCAGCCATGATCAGCTGAGGAATGCTTTTATCTGTGCCATAATTTGATTCCATCAGCTGTACCATGCGGGGAATGACAACAGCAGGGGACACGGCCCCCATAACAGCTCCCATGACAGCTGCCTCAATTGGCGTAATATGTAAGATGGAGGGAGCAAATAGGAAAAAGGCCAGTATTTCAAAGCTGGCCGGGAGAATGGCCATCATGATGGCAGGACGGCCCACTTTCTTTAAGTCGGCCAGATTTAAAGAAAGCCCTGCCTTTAACAGGATAATGATCAGGGCCAGCTGGCGCAGATCGGCGGAGACAGAAAGAACGGAGGGATCCAAAAGATTCAGGACGTAAGGGCCCAAAAGAATGCCTGTAAACAACATGCCGATGATACGGGGCAGCCGGAAAGCCTGGCAGAGGGCAGCCATAGCCAGCCCTGCAAGAAAGATCAGTGAAAGGGATGTAAGCATAAAAAATCCTCCTTAAAAATAGGAATTATATTGTTGCCGGAAACAAAAAAGCTGACATCCTCTGCTTGGATTCATATGCAGAAGTCATCAGCTGATCAAGCGGTTTTGGTTTCCCAGGGGAGCACTTCATTCCCGGATTTATTATAGCGCTTTTTAAGGGGGATGTAAACTCAAAAAGCGTACAGGTTTGTGTCAAGTGATCGTTGGCAACTTACTACTTCATTTTTTCCTTATGATATTTTATCTGTTTTTGG
>CABQJX010000090.1 GCA_902464595.1 uncultured Lachnoclostridium sp.
AGTCATTCACCTCCATCATTTTAAGGAAACGGTCAAAAAGATAGCCGGAGTCCAGAGGGCCAGGGCAGGCCTCCGGGTGGTACTGTACAGTAAAAATATTCTTTCCCGTATATTTAAGTCCCTCGTTTGTACCGTCGTTTACGTTCACAAAAGCAGGAACTGCCAGGGAGGGATCCAGATGATCCGTATCTACCACGTATCCATGGTTCTGGGAGGAAATATAAACCCTTCCCGTCTCCAGATCCTTTACCGGATGGTTGCCGCCCCGGTGTCCGTATTTTAACTTGTGGGTATCCAGACCGTTGGCTAAGGCCATCAGCTGATGTCCCAGGCAGATAGCAAAGATCGGAACATTGGAATCATACAGCTTCTTTACCTCTTTGATGATGGCTGTGTTCTCCTTGGGATCCCCGGGGCCGTTGCTGAGCATGATGCCATCCGGACGGTCTGCCAGAACTTCTTCTGCGGGAGTATGGGCAGGATATACCGTCACCCGGCATCCCCTCTGATTTAAGGAACGGGCAATGTTTCTCTTTGCGCCGTAGTCCATGAGGGCTACCTTCTTCCCCGTACCCTCCAGTACATATTTTTCCTTTGTCGTTGTCTTATCAACCACGCCGGACACTGTATACGCCTTCATGCGCGCAATGGGCTCGCTAAGGTCGGCATAATCCTTTGTAGTGATCATACCGTTCATGGTTCCTTTTTCTCTTAAAATTTTGGTGAGAGCTCTTGTATCGATGCCACTGATACCAGGAATATCGTGGTGTTTTAAGAAATTTTGAATTGTGTCTTCGCTTCGGAAATTGCTGGGGATGCGTGATAATTCTCTTACAATATAACCATCCGGCCACGGAACTGCAGATTCCATATCCGCATGGCAGATTCCGTAATTGCCAATCAGGGGGTAGGTCATGACAACGGCCTGGCCTGCATAGGAGGGATCAGTCAGCACTTCCAGATAACCGGTCATGGACGTGTTGAACACGATCTCACTGATCACTTCACGCTCCGAGCCAATGCTGGTTCCTGTGAATACTGTTCCGTCTTCCAGTATGAGGTATGCTTTCATATGGGGATACCTGTCCTTTCTTATGTGTTTGTTTTGCAGGCTGATCAACATCAGCCCAAATTGTAAAGATTATACTGTATTTCATTTCATTTTGCAATGGCTTTGGAGACTGAATTTTTTTGGTTTGACCAAACAATTTTTGTTATTCATAAAAAAGAGACCTGCAGCCAAAGAATTGTTCAACAATTCCGCTGCAGATCCCCATTCTCTTATTTTCCTGATTTTTTCCCTTGAAGCAGTTTCCCTTGAGGCAGTTCCATTGATCGTTTCCCTACACCAGCTCTGCCATACGAGTAACCGCCACATAAATATGGGAGATTTTATACCATGTGGCAAAATCCACCGCCCCAGTCTGAGGAAGCCCGAAAATAGACTGAAACTGCCTTACCGCCTCTGCCGTCCTGGGGCCGTATATGCCGTCTGCCGCCACCCTGGAAATTGCAGTATACACAGTAGCAACGGCATCTAGCTGCTCCTGAAGCTGGCGCACCTTAAAGCCGGAGCTGCCTATGTTCAGATCGCTCCCCGGCCAGGAGGCTGGGATCCCGGAAATCTGTTCTGCTGTATTGACGTAGATGGTATCGCCGTAAAAATACCGAAGGATCTCAATGGGACTGTATCCCCTCTCTCCCAGATCGCAGGAACCCCACTGGGTCATCCAGCCCTTCTCCAGACATTTCACCTGACGCCCATCACAGTATTGGGTGAGAATGGGCTGGCGCACTCCCGGCCTTGACAGATAATTGTCAAATATTTCATCTACGATCCGGCTGATGCTCTCAAAGATATTCCTGCCGTAGATCCATTTATGATCAAAGGCTGTGGAGGAGGTGATGGTAAAATCATATCCCTGGTTCCGATACCACTCTGTATAGACACGGTTCAGGGTAAAGGACATGATCGCCAGTACATTGGCGGTGATGGACGCTCCCGGCCAGGTAGAATAGATCTCGCTGGAAGCCACATTTTTCACATAATCCCGATAGGGGACATAGTAATTTTTAGCGGTGGGATCCGTGGGGACGCCGTCATGGACAACGATGGTCTGGGGGATCACCACCCGGCTTAATACGATCTCCCCGCTCTCATTGACCGGCTTCACCTCCGGCTCCGCGATCTTGGGAGGATAATTTCCATACAGCGTGTGATCCGGGATCACCACAGGATCTTCCCTTTCGTCCGGCACGCTTACGGGAGTCATGGCCGCTGGCTGGAGAGCCGTGGACTGAGCCAGGATCTCCGTTCCCGATATGGCTAATGGTTTATATCCTTCTGCCTCCACCAGGACATTGTATTCGGAATAAGGCTGGGTTATCCCTGGCTCCAAGCTATAGCTGACGTTTGGGGCCGGAAGTCTGGCCTGCTCCGTCTGGCCGGAACTGTTGGTGGTGAGACGCTCCAGCACCCGATTGGGGTCTCCTTTATAGCTGATGGTGACGCTGGCGTTTTCAATGGGAAATTGGTTCTGGATATTGACCACATTGACCTGCAACAGGCCTGTGGCCGTTCTGTCTGGATTCGCTGCCATAATAACCTCGCGGTGACATTCTATTATCTATAATATAAGTCCCTATGCACCATATTATGACTGATCCGAAACACTGCTCTGAATTTTTACAGTCTTCCGCTTTTTACCGGGAAAAACCGGGGTTCCCCTTCCCGCAGGGTAGCGGGAAGATCCAGGATCCTCTGGTTGGAGGAGCCCCGGAAGGCCAGGCTAATATCCTTCAATTCCATAACAAACCGTCCGTCTACCAGCACATCGATCATAGACAGCATCTCATCTGTGGCCTCACAGCGGGCGCGGCTTTCCTTTAACAGATCTTCTTCCAGCGTATACCCGCTGTAGCACCATATATTTTTCTGCGGAAACCGCTCTCTCACCTTTTTGAGAAATGGGAGCAGCACCCTCTGGTTTCCCGGTTCAAAGGGCTCTCCCCCCAAAAGGGTCAAACCGTTTATATACTCCGGAGACAGGGCCTGTAAGATCTCCTCTTCCGTCTCCTCTGTGAAGGGACGGCCAAAGTCAAAATCCCATGCCTCCTGGTTAAAGCATCCCGGACAGTGATGGGTACAGCCTGATACAAATAAGGACACACGGACACCCTCTCCGTTTGCTATATCACATTTTTTGATCGCACCGTAATTCATTTTATAAATGAAGCACCCTTTCCTTGATTTCCTGCGTTCTTCCCTGATTCCAGAACTGGGTTCCGATGTAGCCGCAGGTTCTTCTCGCTACATTTAATTTGTTCTCGTCCCTGTTTCCGCACTTCGGGCATTCCCATACCAGCTTTCCGCTTTCGTCTGATACAATGCGGATCTCACCGTCATAGCCGCACTCCTGGCAGTAATCGCTCTTGGTGTTTAATTCCGCATACATGATATTGTCATAAATATAGCGGATCACCTGGAGCACAGCCGGAATATTGTTCTGCATATTGGGAACTTCCACATAGCTGATGGCCCCGCCGGTAGACAGTGCCTGGAACTGGGACTCAAATTTCAGCTTAGAGAAGGCATCGATCTCCTCTGTCACATTCACATGATAACTGTTGGTAATATAACTGCGGTCTGTCACACCCTCAATGATGCCAAAACGCTTCTGTAAACATTTGGCAAATTTATATGTGGTGCTCTCAATGGGAGAACCGTAAATACTGAATCCGATGTTGGTCTCCTCTTTCCAGCGGGTACATGCATCGTTCATGTGCTGCATCACCTCTAAAGCAAAAGGAGTTGCCTCAGGATCTGTATGGGACTTTCCTGTCATGTACTTGACGCACTCATAAAGCCCTGCATAACCCAGGGAAATGGTAGAATATCCGCCGTAAAGCAGGCTGTCGATGGTCTCTCCCTTTTTCAGCCTTGCCAGAGCGCCGTTCTGCCATAAAATAGGAGCTGCGTCAGATAAGGTTCCTCTTAAACGGTTATGGCGGCACATCAGAGCCCGGTAGCAGAGATCCAGACGCTCGTCAAAGATCTTCCAGAAAGCTTCCTTGTCCCCGCCGGAGGACAGGGCCACATCCACCAGGTTAATGGTAACTACGCCCTGATTGAACCGTCCGTAGAACTTATAATTCCCGTTTTCATCCTTCCATGGGCTGAGGGCGCTGCGGCATCCCATAACAGGGAAGCAGTTTCCCTCTTTTAACTCCTTCATCTTCTTCTCAGAAATATAATCCGGAACAAGACGCTTGGAGGTACACTTTGCCGCCAGCTCTGTCAGATAATAGTACTCGCTTCCCTCGTCAATATTATCCTCCTCCAGAACGTAGATCAGCTTGGGGAAGGCGGGAGTGATCCACACGCCGGACTCATTCTTTACGCCCTGATAACGCTGTTTTAAGGTCTCCTCAATGATCATGGCAAGATCCTTCTTCTCCCGATCGCTCTTGGCCTCGTTCAGATACATGAACACGGTGAGGAAGGGGGCCTGTCCATTGGTAGTCATCAATGTGATCACCTGGTACTGGATGGTCTGGACGCCCTTGGTCACTTCCTTGCGAAGACGGTTCTCCACCACCTCATGGATGGCCTCCTCGGAAGGCTGGCATCCGAATACCTTGACCTCCTCCTGAACCTCTGCATAAATTTTCTTTCTGGACACATCCACAAAGGGAGCCAGATGGGCTAAGCTTATGCTCTGTCCGCCATACTGATTGCTTGCCACCTGTGCAATGATCTGGGTCGCGATATTGCAGGCGGTGGAAAAGCTGTGAGGTTTCTCAATACGGGTCTCGCTGATCACCGTTCCGTTCTGAAGCATGTCCTCTAAATTTACCAGGTCACAGTTGTGCATATGCTGGGCAAAATAGTCGGAATCGTGGAAATGGATGATCCCCTCCTTGTCCGCCTCCACAATATCCTGTGGAAGGAGCATCCTCTTGGTCAGATCCTTGCTGACCTCACCGGCCATATAATCTCTCTGAACGCTGTTGACCGTTGGATTTTTATTGGAATTTTCCTGCTTTACATCCTCGTTGTTGCACTCGATCAGGGAAAGGATCCGGTTATCTGTCGTATTGGCCTTGCGGATCAGGGAACGCTGATAGCGGTAGCGGACATAATCCTTTGCCAGCTCAAAGGCTCCAGTAGACATGATCTGATCCTCCACCATATCCTGGATCTCCTCCACTGATACCGCGCGGTTTAACTTCATGCACTTATACTCTACGTAATCCGCAATATCCTTGATCTGTTCTATGCTCAGTTTATTCTTTCCAGCCGCTGTATTCGCCTTTGACACTGCTACAATGATCTTATTATTGTCAAAATCTTCCTCTGCGCCGTTTCTCTTAATGATCTTCATGGTCTACACTCCTTCTGTCCAAATGCTCTTGTGGGCCGCATTACCGGGCTGTTTCACATGGCTCTATTTTACTATAAATATTTTTTTCTGTCTGTTGCTTGTGCAACAATACCGCCAGCGGTGAAAGGATCCTGCACCGCCGACGGTAATAGATTGTAACACTAAATGTTGTGTTTTTCAAGAGGTATCATACGATAAAATGTGTTTAATCCTCCAACTCAGTACACACCCTTCTCCCTCACCAGCACAGTCGGGTATCCCAGGCTTCTCAATATCCGCTCCATCTGTACCCCATAATCCATGTTGAGGAATGCACCGGAGCGCACCTTATAAAGACCATCGCTGTAAACAAGAAATGCAGGAAAGCCTTGTTTCTCCAACTCCCCCTTCAAACGCTCCGCCGGAAGCCTGGTGCGGAACGCTCCTACCTGAACCTGGTAATATCTGGGAACCTGCTCCTCTCTCTGTCGGATGGTTTCCAGCACCCCGTCTGCAATGGCCTTGGCGATGGAAGAAAATTTTTCCTCAAATATTTGGTTGTCCTTAGGGTTATCGATAAACCCTGCCTCAACCAGCACAGCCGGCATCCTGGTCCGGCGAAGGACGATCAGCCCCGGCCGCTCGATCACACCCAGATCCTTAAAACCGGCTTCTGCCAGATTGTTCTGGATATTGTGAGCCAATATGGCGGCAGGTCCCCCATCCTCGTATACCAGGGTCATGGCCCCCTCCGCCCCGCCAGGAACCGGAAAGGCATTGCGGTGTATGGACAAAAAATAATCTGCTCCGGATCCATTGGCGATCTGCGCCTTCTCAAAAGGGGTGTCATACACATCCGTCGTCCGCGTGTACTCCACCTGTACCCCATTTTTTTCCAATATCTGTCCCACTGCAAGAGCCAGCCTGAGGGCGTCATCCTTCTCCCTGCGCCCTTCATACAGAGCGCCTGGTTCCTCTCCCCCATGCCCGGCGTCGATCATAACGGTCTGAACCTCTGACATATCCCATTCTCCTTCCCATATGCGTTCCAAACACAGAGCACCCCTGCACAGAGGCAGCAATAAGCTCTATAATAATAACCATATGTGGAAATGAGACAAATGTTGCTTCGGTTTCATATTTTAACAGCAGTCCTTAGTCTTCCCAGGGAAGATCAATCTCCCCGTGAAATACCTCCGCTGCAGGCCCAGTCATAAACAGATGGCCGCTAGAACGGTCAAAGCGGATCCATAGCTTTCCCCCTTTTAGGGATACCTCTGCCTCGTCCTCTGCATATCCCATGAGGATGGCGGCCATAACGCTGGCAGTCGCCCCGGTCCCGCAGGCCCATGTCTCGCCGCTTCCCCGCTCCCACACACGCATCCGCAGATGGGTCCGGTCCAGAACCTGGATCCATTCCGTATTCACACGATCCGGGGCAAACCGGGGATGATTCTCAAAAAACGGGCCTATCTGATCCAGTTCCAGGGATTCCACCTGATCTGTAAAATAGACTGCATGGGGATTTCCCACATTGATCCCTACAAATTGATAATCGTTTCCATTTACAGAAATATCCTCCGGAAGCTTTGAAGTCAGCTCTGCCTTTCCCATATCAACGGTAAGGGAAACCGCCTTTCCCTTTTCCACGGTGAGCTCCAATGTCTTGATCCCCCCCAGGGTTTCCACTGTGATCCGCCTCCGGTCTGGATCTACCAGGCCATGATCATACACATATTTCCCCACACAGCGTACCCCGTTTCCGCACATGATGCCCTGGGAACCGTCTATATTATACATCTCCATACGGCAGTCTGCCTTGTCAGAGGGACAGATCAGGATCAGCCCGTCAGAACCGATGCCAAAATGACGGTCGCTCACATAGACAGCCGTCTTTTTCGGATCCTTAACCTCCTCCTCGAAGCAATTTACATATACATAATCATTTCCAATTCCCTGCATCTTTGTAAATCTCATGGCTTATCCCAACCTTTCCCGACAATAAGAGCGGGAGCCCCCATGAGCTCCCGCCTTCTGTTTGATTTGCTATCCCAACTATAACAGCCGTGATTTTGTTTGTCAATCCTGTTTTGTCTGCCAAGTCTGATTGTTTGCCAAGACTGTATTCCCTGAGGCTCCTACTTTTCCTGTAGACCTCCTGCTTCCGCAGGCAGGCGGCTTAGGAGGGAATGGAAGGAAACTGGACAGGGTGTCACAGCGCCCTCAGCTGCTCTGTAAAATGGCTCCCCAGCTTGATGGTTCCCACATATCCTACATCCCCTGTCATGTGAACCACACCTTCCCCGTCAATCTCTAATTCCAGGGATCCGCCGGGCATCTGGACAAACACTTTGGGATCCGTAAGCCCCAGACGATAGGCCGCTGCCGCTGCTGCACAGCATCCGCTTCCGGAAGCTAAGGTATAACCAGCTCCCCTCTCATAAACCTCAGTCTGGATGTGGGTACGGTCTAACACTTTCATGATCTGCGTATTGATCTTCTCAGGGAACTGCTTGGCATTCTCTGAATATTTTCCAATACGGCACACCAGATCCTTAGAAATTTCATCCATCAGGATCACACAGTGGGGATTTCCAATGGAAAGGCAGGTCACCGGATAAGGGATCCTTCCAAATACCATCGTCTCGTTGATGATCTCTCTCCTGGGCCCTGTAACCGGAACCTCATCGCTCCAGAATGTGACCTTTCCCATCGAAGCCTTTAAACGGGTTCCCTCCTCATTCAGATAATGGATACATGCTTCGCTTCCCTGTGAAAAAATCGTAAAATCCTTCTTTTGGACATATCCTGCATCCTTTAAATATTTGGCGAAAATGCGCACGCCGTTACCGCTCTTTTCCGCAATGCTGCCATCGGGATTCCACACAACCATGGAAATCCTGTCACCTTCCAAAATGGGCCCCTCTAAAATCCCGTCTGCTCCTACGCCAAAATTCCGGTTGCACATCAATTGTACGTTAGCCGGGTTCAGTTTCATTTTATTCTTATTCGGATCATACACCAGATAATCATTTCCCAATCCATGATACTTTTCCACTGAAATCCTCATAATCCCAATCCTCCGATCTCCTATTTTTGTTACGCCCTTCTTTTCTTTTATTTTACTAGGCATTATTTTATAAAAATATAGATATTATGCTATATTATATTGAAAATACTGCTCTATTTCCCTATAATTGTAACTATCAAGGCAGATGAATAAAGGATACGGTCTTAAATATATGATAGGAGGAGGGCCCCGCATGACAGACATCGGTATTTTGGATCCCAGAAAAACAGGATTTTTAACAGAGGATTTCCGCTTTTTCCACCTGAGAGATGAAAAAAGCCCGTCCTACCCTTTTCATTATCATGACTTTTTAAAAATAGTGGTACTCTTGGGTGGAAAAGTCCGCTATGTAATCGAAGGACGCGCTTACACGCTGCATCCCTATGACATTGTGCTGGTAAACCGGGGACAGATCCACCGGGCCGAGGTGGAAGAAGGGTATCCATACGAGCGGATGATCCTATACCTTTCCACCGGATTTTTGAACCGTTTCAGCGAGCCGGAGCACAGGCTGGAGCAGTGCTTTGACACAGCTGCATACCGCCATTCCAGTGTTCTGAGGCTGGATAAGGACGGAAGGGGCCGTATTCTTTCCCTTCTTTTAAAGCTTGAGCAGGCTGAAAATGAAAAAAGGAAGATGCAAAAAGAATTTGCATCTCCCCTTCTTTGCCGCCTTCTCTGTCTTGAATTTTTGGTAGAGCTCAACCGTCTTTCCATTCGGGATCAAGCTCAGTATCTGGCCACAGGTATCCTGGATTACCGCGTATCAGCCCTTTTAGCTTACATCGGGGATCATCTGGGGGAAGATCTGAGCATCTCTGCCCTTTCCGCTGTCAGCTGTCTGAGCCCTTATCACATGATGCGGATCTTCAAGGAGGAAACGGGATACACCATCGGAGCCTATGTAACGGAAAAACGTCTGCTTCATGCCAAAGACTTATTATCCCAGGGCCAGAGCGCCACGGACGCCTGCTTTCAGTCCGGCTTCAGCCACTATTCTACCTTCCTAAAAGCCTACAAGCAGCATTTCCACTGTCTTCCCAAGCGGCGCGGAAAATCCCTGTCCGGCGAAGCCAAAATGGATCCGTCAGGCTCCTCAGCAGGGCCTACAGGCCAGTAAATCCATAAGCGTTGACTAAGCCGTCCAACCGGTTTCCTGACCGGCATAACGGACAGTCCCTATAATCATAGGAAGCATAGTCAGGCAGATCCTTCTTTCCAAAGATGGAGCGGATCTCATACCCATTCACCTGATCTACCGCGCTGAACACCGCACCCACCGCTCTCAGCAGCCCTCCGTAATACTGGATCGCCTCCACAGCCTTATTGATAGTCAGGCCCGTCGTCACGGACGCGGTCAGAAGAACCACATTCTTTTCCCGGATCATGGGAAGAATATTCTCCTTAAAGATCATCTGGCTGTTGCTGTTAAACTCCGGCGTCACAATATACATGGTCTTGTGGGCATTGGTGGAAAGGATGCCCCCTCTGGTCAGCTCCTCCGCCAAGAAAGCCCCAATAACCTCGGTTCCTTCCAGACAGACAATGGTGTCAACCACTGTTCCGAATAAAAAATTGCCTGCCAGGTTCCTTGCGATCTCCTGGGCTTCACTGAGCCTGGTTTTCAGGGTACTCATATCCAGAAAATAATTGATATGGGCGTGATTGGTAGCAAAATGCCCCTTTCTGATCTTAAGCGGCGCACCGCAGCCCCCTGTGTGTATCTTTACGTACTTCTCATCCATAAAAGCGCCCCCTTCTCATGGTATGAAAGCCAATGCAGCTCTCTTTTTATTGTACCAGAAAATGGGGCGTTTTACAATTATTCTTGATGATTTGAGATATACGGCTGAACTGTTACATTGAACTTCCGTTTCCGGGCTGCGTCCAGGTCACAGGCTCCTGTGCCTCCGGGCTGCTCTCAGGTTCCGGGACGCTTTGCTGTCCATTGCTGTCTTCCCTGTCCCCGGCTCCTTTTTCCTTATCTTCCGGCTTCTCCGGCTGAGAAAATTCTTCTGGCTCTGCCGGCTTAGGAAGTTCTTCCTGTTCTTCCGATTGAGAAAGTTCTTTCTGTCCTTCCGGATCAGGAAGCCCCTTCACCCGGCGGAAAATTTCCATAAATTCCTTTCCTGTGATGGTTTCCTTTTCAATCAGGAATGCAGCGATCTGATCCATGGCGTCACGGTCGTCCTGAAGCAGGCGTTTTGCCTCATCATAAGCTTCCTTTAAGATCTTCATAACCTCCTGGTCGATCTCCGCCGCTGTGGCATCACCGCAGTTAAGGATGGTTCGGCCAGTAAGATACTGGTTTTCCTGGGACTCAAGACCCATAAGCCCAAACTTCTTGGACATTCCGTACTGGGTCACCATGGCCCGTGCCAGATTGGTGGCCTGCTGAATATCATTGGCTGCGCCTGTAGTCACTGTGTCAAATACGATCTCCTCTGCAGCGCGGCCGCCCATCAGCTCTACCAAACGGGCCTCCAGCTCTTTTTTCGTATTCAGGTACTTTTCTTCCTCCGGTACATTCATCACATATCCGAGAGCTCCCATCGTCCTAGGTACAATGGTGATCTTCTGAACCGGCTCAGAATGCTTCTGCAGGGCGCTTACAAGGGCGTGGCCCACTTCATGGTAGGAGACAATGCGCCGTTCCTCTTTGCTCATGATGCGGTCCTTTTTCTCCTTGCCCACCAGCACCACTTCCACAGCCTCAAACAAATCCTTCTGGGACACGGCACTGCGCCCATGCTTTACGGCCGTGATGGCTGCCTCGTTCATCATATTAGCCAGATCCGCTCCCACAGCGCCAGAGGTAGCCAGGGCAATCTCCTTAAAGTCTACTGTATCATCCAACAGCACATCCTTGGAATGTACCTTTAAAATATTGATCCTTCCGTTCAGATCCGGCTTATCCACAACTACCCGGCGGTCAAACCGTCCCGGACGGAGCAGGGCCGGATCCAGGATCTCAGGCCGGTTGGTTGCTCCCAGGACCAAAAGTCCCTTGGTGGAATCAAAACCGTCCATCTCGGACAGCAGCTGATTTAAGGTCTGCTCCCGCTCATCATTTCCGCCCATACGGCTGTCACGGCTGCGTCCGATGGCATCGATCTC
>CABQJX010000091.1 GCA_902464595.1 uncultured Lachnoclostridium sp.
AAGTCGGGGCTAATACTTAAAGTTTTTCGGGACATTTTCAAAAACGCTTGACACACCTTTTTTGAAAAAATTTAGGCCTGTTTTTTTCTGCATATCAACGTGTGAAGGTGGACTGGCAGAAGGGAAACAGGCCCTGGTTTTGCTTTTATTTCTTCCTGTTTTTTGTCTGTCCGCTGTCAAGAAGCTTTTGAACCTCTTGAAAGGACTGGCTGATCCGCAGGGCCTGGTGGTTCAGGCGGGTTTTGTCGCTTGTGGCCTGAAGAAGTTTTCGGGTGATAGGGGGAGGAAGGTGCATGATATGCTCCAAACATCTTCTATATCTTTCTATATCTTATGCGGCTTTCATGCCCTTTGCCTTTTTGCTGCCAGGTCAGCTTCGTCTGGCAATGAGCTTGCAGATGGGCTTTCCCTCAGAGGAAAATTTCATCTCATATTCCGTCATCACATTTCCTTCAGCCATGGGGCTGTGATGAAGGTCAAAGGTGTGCTCTGCAATCTCCCAGCCGGAGGCTGGAATGGATTCTAAGGAGTAGTCGAAAAGGCCGCGGTTATCGGTTTTGAACTCTACGGTTCCCAGAGGGGCCAGGATCTGATCGTATACGTTTAAAAAAGCAGGGGATGTGAGCCGGCGTTTTGCGTGTCGGTCTTTGGGCCATGGATCCGAAAAGTTCAGATAGATGCGGCTCACCTCGCCGGGGGCAAACAGATCAGCCATGCTTTTTGCGTCGATGCACATAAAATAGAGGTTAGAAAGTTCAATTTCGCTGCGTTTTTGCAGCCCTCTGAGAAGCACGCTGGAGTAGCGTTCAATACCGATGTAATTAATATGAGGGTTAGCGGCGGCTTTTTCCATAATAAAGCGGCCCTTTCCCATACCTACCTCTATTTCAATGGGGTTTTCATTTCCAAATACCTGGTTCCAGCAGCCGCGATGGCTTTCCGGCTCCTGGATCACAAAGGGGCTGGAAGCTATCGCTTCCTCTGCACCCTGGATATGGCGTAATCGCATGTGTCTATTCCTCCTGTATGTGTACCTTTATTCACTGCGGGTATTTTATCATAGAAGAAAGAAGGCTGCAAGAGAACAGAAATTTGCGTTTTTCTGAATTTTTGCTGAATATTTCCCGAAATCTCAAATTAATAGTGCAAAATCGACAAGAATCGAGTATAATATTAGAATAATAAGCGCTGTCTTGGGGAAGTGAAGGAGGAAGGCTTATGTCAAATTTGGAAAGGACGACCAGCTGGCAGCAGATCCAGCAGGGGCTCAAGGATGCAGAGCGGCTGATCGCACGTAAGGAATATAATCTGGTCATGGTCAGATCCAGACAGGTGCTGGAATACATGGTCCGCTGCATGGCAGAGCGGGCATGTTTGGTAGAGGGTGATCTGGCAGATACCATTGACCAGCTGTATGAAGGGCAATGGATCAATAAGGCAACCAAAGACAACTACCATACCATCCGTATTTTAGGAAATAAGGCGATCCATGAGGGAGATGATACGGCTTATAATGCCAATCAGGCGTATCAGCTTCTGACCCAGGAGGTTTATGTTTTTGCCAATGAATTTGCAGGAGGAAGGTCTGCCCGGCCGGCAGCTTCATCTAAGAACAGCAGCTCCGGCCGTCCGACGGCCCGGACTTCCTCTCCGTCTGCTCCAAGGGGGACGGCGCGGCAGACAAACAAACGCCCTCCAGCACGGAATGCCCGTACAGGCGCTGGATACCAGGGAGGCGGAAGGAAAAAGCGCAGAAGGCCGTCTCCAGCCGCTTACATACTGCGTCTGCTGATACCGGTTCTGATCGTGGTGATCCGTCTTCTTATGCCCGATCCTAAGAAAAATGATCCTAAGGGGACAACCGCTCCTGTTGTGACAACGGCTGAGCCGGAGACATCACCCACGCCAGCGCCTACAGCTGAGCCGGAGACAGAACCGCAGCCAGCTTTTGAGACTTACCGTATCAGCGGAAACAGCGTCAATGTCCGAAGCGAGCCCTCCACCAATGGAAGGATCCTGACTCAGCTGGCAAGAGGCGCTGAGGTGGAATATGTGAAGCGTTATGATAATGATTGGTCCGTGATCAATTATGACGGCCAGGAGGCATATGTTTCCAGCCAGTATATTGAGAAGGTAGAACCGGCAGCAGCCGAAGGAGCCCAGGCGGAGACAGAGGCCGGGGAACAGCCGGAGGAGGGGGCTTAACCGGGAATGCCATCAAGAGCCAGCTTTAAGTGTTTTTGAAGAAACAGGGAATTGGTTAAACTGTAACTAATAGATAGAAAAAATTGGTAATTATATACAGGCAAAAAGGGGAAGGATAGAAAATGTCCTTCCCCTTTTCGGCATTTTGCTGTAAAAAAGTTGTGAAAATTTTATTTAAAAGACAAAATGACTCTGGTATTTTTGGAAAAAAGTAGTATGATGAAGTATACAGAAAAATACAATCCCGTCCATATCTGGAAGATTTACCTTGATCTTTCCAGAACGGGATGGAGTAAGGAGGAGAGCTATGGACACTGTGATCAACCGGCTGTCAGATATTGAGGAAGCGGCAGGAGCCATTGTAGAGGAAGCCAATGTCCGGAAAAAGGCATATGCCGCAGAGATAGAGAAAAAAACGGCTGACTTTGATCAGGAGCTGGATCAGGAGACAGCCCGCAGAATCGCAGAGATTCAAAAGAAGATGGAGACGGATATGGACCAGCTCTTAGCAGAACAGAGGGAAGCATCAGCGGCTCTGTTACAGGCGCTGGAGGATAACTATAATAGCCATCATAAGGAATATGTGGAAGCTCTGTTCCAGACCATGATAAAGGAGTGAGCCTATGGGCAGCCTGATCGTTTACAGCGGAATTGCCGCTAAGGTAAAGGCAATGGAGCGCTGGAGGATAAAAGAGGAGCAGTTTCAGGAAATGGCAGCCCTTGAGACCGTGGGGGAGGCTGTGGAGTATCTTCGGGGTTTTTTGCCTTACAAAGAAATCTTTGGGGATATGGCAGACGAGGAGCTTCACAGGGGAACCATCGAGCAGCTTTTGGATTTATCCCAGTACAGGGATTTTGCAAAACTCTATCAATTTGCCAATATGAAGCAGAGGCATTTTTTGGACCTGTACTTTATGCATTATGAGATAGGGATTTTAAAGACATGCCTGCGAAATGCAGCGGGACATAGGGAACAGCGCAGGGATCTGTCCATGTTCCGTGATTTTTTTGAACGTCATTCGGATCTGGACTTAATGGCTCTTTCCAGATCTTCCTCCACAGAGGAATTTATTGGAAATCTCAAGGGCTCCATGTATTATGAGCCATTAAACCATATCCTGCAGGAGGGGCAGGTAAATCTTCTCGCCTGTGAAAATGCGCTGGATATGATGTATTTCCGGTTTATCTGGAAGATTAAGGATAAATATTTGTCAAAGCCGGAACAAAAAATTATGATCCAGTGCTTCGGAACGAGAATGGATATGCTGAACCTACAGTGGATCTATCGTTCCAAGAAGTTTTATCAGCTGAGGCCAGGGGATATTTACGCTATGCTGATCCCTATCCAGCTCCATCTCACCAAAAAAGAGATCAACCGCATGGCGGAGGCAGAAAGTTTGGAGGCCTTTATACAGGCGGTAAAGGAGACCTGGTACGGCGCGGCTGTCATGGAGAAGATGGAGGGGAAGGAAAGCCTGCGGGCCCTTGCCCAAAGTATTGTGGACCGCATTTATCAGAAAACATGCCAGAAGGATCCATATTCGATCGCGGTTTTAAATTCCTATCTCTATTTCAAGGAGAGGGAGATCAAGAGGATCATCAACACCATTGAGAAGATACGATATAGTGTGAAGGCTGGATAAAAAAGGGGGCTAAGAAGTAAGTGATTGAAAAGATGAAGTTTTTAAGCATTACCGGCCCTGAAAAGGACATTGACCGGGTGGTGGAAACTTACCTGTCACGGTATGAATTTCAGCTGGAAAATGCATTGTCGGAGCTTAAAACAGTAAAAGATTTAAGGCCTTTCATGGAAAACAACCCGTACAAGGCTGTTTTGGACAAAGCCCAGTCCCTTGCAGGGGAGTACCACGGCCTGCTTGAGGAGGCAGAAGGAAGGCAGGATGCTGCTGGCCGTAAAATGGGGATTGAGGATGCGGCAGAGGTGATCAGCAGACTGGAAAGCCAGCTGGAGGAACTGGCAGCCAGAAGGGATGGATTGATCCGGCAGCAGGAGGAGCTTCAAACATCAAGAGACCGGGTTGTGTCTTTTATCGGGCTGAATTACAACATAAAAGAGATACTCCGGTTCCGTTTTATTAAATTCCGTTTTGGCCGTATCTCCAAAGAATATTATGAAAAATTTTCCTCTTATGTGTACGATACCATCGACACGGTGATGTTCAAGTGCAGAGAGGAAGGGGACTACGTATGGCTGGTATATTTTGTGCCGGACAGCCTGTCAGAGAAGATTGATGCGATCTATGCCTCCATGCATTTTGAACGCTGCTTTCTTCCGGACGAGTACGAGGGGACGCCAATGGAGGCCGGCCATGTTCTGGAGAGCAAAATAGAAGAGCTTCAGAAAGCCATCGACCAGGCACAGAAAGATATTGTGGCTGCCCTGGGAGATCAGAAAGAGGATTTTGCAGCTGCTTGGAACACATTAAAGGATTTTTCCGCTAATTTTGATGTGAGAAAAATGGCGGCCCTGACGAAGCACGATTCCCATAATTTTTATATCCTGTGCGGCTGGATGCCTCAGGGACAGGCAGAACAGTTCCAGAAGGAGATCGAGAAGGACAGTGATGTGTTCTGCATCGTTGAGGACGATCACAGCAACATCATGAGCAAGCCTCCCACAAAGATGCGAAATCCCAAGCTGTTTAAGCCCTTTGAGATGTATGTGGAGATGTATGGGCTTCCCGCTTACAATGAGCTGGACCCCACCATCCTCATCGGGATCACCTACTCCGTCCTTTTTGGGTTTATGTTCGGAGATGCAGGCCAGGGCCTGTGTCTTCTCATCGGAGGTTTTCTGCTGTACCGGCTCAAAAAGATCCGGCTGGCTGGGATTATTTCCTGCTGCGGACTGTTTTCCACTGTGTTCGGTTTCCTGTTCGGCAGTATCTTCGGATTTGAGAATATCATAGAGCCATTGTGGCTGAGGCCCCAGGAGGCTATGACGGATCTTCCGTTTATTGGAAAACTCAACACCGTGTTTGTTGTGGCGGTAGCCATCGGAATGGGGATCATTTTGCTGTGCATGGTATTAAACATGATCAACAGCTTTCGTTCCCATGATACGGAAAAGCTGTATTTTGACACCAATGGAGCGGCGGGACTGGTATTTTACTTTGCCCTGGCTTCTGTGATCGTCCTGTATATGACTGGAAGGGCTCTTCCGGCGACCATTGTCCTGGCAGTGATGTTTGTGATCCCGCTGCTTCTCATATTCTTTAAGGAGCCTTTGACTGCTGCCGTGGAGAAAAAAGGAGGCCATTTGGAAGGCGGGCTGGGAATGTTTATCACCCAGGGTGTGTTTGAACTTTTTGAAGTGCTTTTAAGCTATTTTTCCAACACCCTTTCCTTTGTCCGTGTCGGAGCCTTTGCAGTGAGCCATGCGGCTATGATGCAGGTGGTTCTGATGCTTGCAGGAGCGGAGTCCGGCGGCCCTGTCAATTGGGCAGTGGTGGTAGGCGGAAATCTGTTCGTATGCGGTATGGAGGGGCTGATCGTGGGAATACAGGTTCTCCGTCTGGAATATTATGAGCTGTTCAGCCGTTTCTACCGTGGAAGCGGAAGGGCGTTTGAGCCTTACGGCAAAGCTGTAAGGGGAAATTAACCGGAAGCTTGACGGGAAAATAGGAAAAATTGGGAAAGACAAGATCAAGAATAAAAAGGAGACATGAGACATGAGTTTATTAGTTAAGATCACATTGAGCGCAGCACTTATTTTCAGCATCGCAGTGCCTTTCGGCGTATTTGCCGCTGGGGAAAAGACAAAGGGGCGTTATAAAACTGCATTGGCAGCCAACTGCTTCCTGTTTTTCGGAACCATGATCTTTGCCGGCGTTATGATGTTTTCAGGAAATGCAATGGCAGCAGAGACGGCAGGGGAGGCTGCACAGGCTGTACCTTCCGCAGCGGGAATGGGCTACCTTTCCGCAGCTCTTGCAACCGGGCTTTCCTGTCTGGGAGGCGGAATCGCTGTATCTGCGGCAGCCAGCGCTGCTTTGGGAGCGATCAGCGAGGACAGCTCCATTCTTGGTAAATCATTGATCTTCGTAGGACTTGCCGAAGGTGTGTGCCTGTATGGACTGATCATTTCCTTTATGATCTTAGGTAAGCTTTAATCCCATGAAGATGTATCTCATCAGCGATAACGTGGACACCTGGACAGGCATGCGCCTGGCAGGTGTGGAGGGAGCCGTCATTCATACGAGGGAAGAGTTAAGGGAAGAACTGGATAAAGCCCTGGCCGATAAATCCATTGGAATCATCCTGCTGACTGAGAAATTTGGCAGGGAGTTCCCCGAGATTATTGACAACGTGAAGCTGGAACGGAAGTTCCCGCTGATCGTGGAGATCCCGGACCGCCATGGAACCGGCCGCAAGCCGGACTTTATCACCTCCTATGTCAATGAGGCCATTGGATTAAAGCTTTAAGCTCCATACAACAAGACGGAGCCAAAAGGATAGAAGGAAGGTGAATCAGCTTGACAACAGAAGAAAAGTTAAAGCATTTCCAGGACATCTGTATGACCGACGCCAGGGAGCGGGGGGCAAAGATGCTGGACGAATATATGAGGGCTATGGACGCTTCCTTTGAGGAGCATAAAGCGGATGCCAGAAGGCGGGCTGATATGCAGGTAGCGGCAGAGACAGAAAAGCTGGAGCGGGAGATCAATAAGCGCTTGTCCATCGGCCAGCTGGATCTGAAACGGGAGGCCAGCCGCAGGCAGGAGGAGCTAAAGGACAAGCTGTTTGTGGAGCTTCGTGACAGATTGGCTAATTTTATGGAGACCCAGGAGTATCAGCGCCTGTTAGAGCGGCAGGTAAGGGCGGAAAAGGAATTTGCCGGGGACGAGGAGCTGGTGATCTATATGGATCCGTCAGACGAGGATAAGGTACAAAGGATCGCCATGCATCACAATGCAGTTATCAAGATCAGCGAATATTCCTTTAACGGGGGGACGAGAGCTGTCATCCCCGGAAAACATATTTTGATCGACAACTCATTTAAGACCCGTCTGGACGAGGCACGTCATGAGTTTAAATTTGATCTGACAGGAGGAAAACAGCGTGGCTAAGACAGGTGTGATTTATGGAATTAACGGCCCGGTGGTTTCCCTGCGGGGCGATGCAGGATTCCAGATGAACGAGATGGTTTACGTGGGAGAGGAAAAGCTGGTAGGAGAGGTTATCGGCCTTACCTCAGAAAAGACTACGATCCAGGTTTACGAGGAAACCAGCGGCATAAAGCCGGGTGAGATTGTTGTGGGAACAGGTTCTCCCGTATCCGTCACTCTTGCGCCGGGGATTTTGAGTAATATTTTTGATGGGATCGAGCGCCCTCTCAGTGAGATCGCAAAGGGAAGCGGTTACTATATCAGCCGCGGTATTTCTGTCAACAGTCTGGATACTTCCAAAAAATGGGATGCCCATATGACTGTGAAGGCAGGAGACCGGCTGATGCCGGGAACCATTATTGCAGAGGTTCCTGAGACAAGGGCCATTGTCCATAAGGTAATGGTTCCTCCTGACGTGGAGGGATATGTGCTGGATGTGGTTCCTGACGGTCAGTATACCATTGAGGAGCCCCTCCTTACCTTACAGATGATGGACGGAACAGAGCGGAAGCTGACCATGACCCAGAAATGGCCTATCCGCAAGGCGAGACCGTCGGCAAAGCGTTTTCCGGCTGTCAAGCCCCTGATTACAGGACAGCGTATCCTGGACACCATGTTCCCGCTGGCAAAGGGAGGAACCGCCGCCATTCCAGGAGGATTTGGTACGGGAAAAACTATGACCCAGCATCAGGTTGCAAAGTGGTCCGATGCGGATGTGATCATCTATATCGGATGCGGAGAGCGAGGCAATGAGATGACCCAGGTTCTGGAAGAATTTTCCGAACTGATCGATCCCAAGAGCGGCAATCCACTGATGGACCGGACGACCCTTATTGCCAATACCTCTAATATGCCGGTAGCTGCCCGTGAGGCCAGCCTGTACTCCGGCCTGACATTGGCTGAATACTACAGGGATATGGGATACCATGTGGCGATCATGGCTGATTCTACATCCCGCTGGGCAGAGGCTCTTAGGGAGCTTTCCGGCCGTCTGGAGGAGATGCCTGCGGAGGAAGGCTTCCCCGCCTATCTGGCCTCCCGCCTTTCCGCCTTTTATGAGAGAGCTGGGATGATGCAGAATTTAAACGGAACAGAGGGCTCTGTCACCATTATCGGGGCTGTGTCTCCTCAGGGAGGCGATTTTTCTGAGCCTGTGACCATGAATACCAAGCGGTTTGTCCGCTGCTTCTGGGGACTGGATAAGTCCTTAGCCTACGCCAGACACTTCCCTGCAATCCACTGGCTTACCAGCTATTCTGAATATGTGAATGATCTGGCTCCATGGTATATGGATCATGTGGATAAGCGGTTTGTAGACGATCGGAACCAGCTTATGGCGCTGTTAGTGCAGGAGAGCAGCCTAATGGAGATCGTAAAGCTTATCGGCTCCGATGTGCTTCCTGATGACCAAAAGCTGGTTCTGGAGATCGCCAGGGTGATACGTCTGGGATTTTTACAGCAGAATGCATTTCATAAGGATGATACTTCTGTGCCTCTGCTCAAGCAGTTTAAGATGATGGAAGTGATCCTGTACCTCTACAAAAAGGCCAGGGCCCTGGTTTCTATGGGAATGCCCATGTCGGTGTTAAAAGAGGAGAATATATTCGATAAAGTTATTTCCATCAAATATGATGTGCCAAACGACAAAATGGAAATGTTTGACGATTACATGAAGATGATTGACGGTTTTTATGACCGGGTGATGGAACGGAACGCATAAAGGAGGGACGCATATGGCAATTGAATATTTAGGTTTAAGCGAGATCAACGGCCCTCTGGTAGTTCTGGAGGGGGTTCAGAATGCAGCCTACGATGAGATCGTGGAAATGACCGTTGGGGAGGATACCCATAAAATAGGACGTATTATCGAGCTGTATGGGGATAAGGCCATTATCCAGGTTTTTGAGGGAACAGAAGGCATGGCCCTGCGCAATACCCATACCAGGCTGACGGGACACCCTATGGAGATCGAGGTTTCTGAGGAAATGCTGGGGCGTACCTTTAACGGGATCGGACAGCCCATTGACGGTTTAGGGGATATTATTTCCGACGTCCGTCTGGACATTAACGGAAAGCCTTTAAACCCGGTGACCCGGGAGTATCCCAGAAACTATATCCGTACTGGTATCTCTGCCATTGATGGTCTGACCACCCTGATCCGTGGCCAGAAGCTTCCTATTTTTTCCGGAAATGGACTTCCCCACGACCAGCTGGCGGCCCAGATCGTAAAGCAGGCATCTCTGGGAGATGATTCAGATGAGAAATTTGCCATTGTCTTTGGCGCAATGGGAGTAAAGTACGATGTAGCTGACTTTTTCCGCCGAACCTTTGAGGAGAGCGGCGTATCGGAGCATGTAGCTATGTTTATCAACCTGGCAAACGATCCGGTGGTGGAGCGTCTGATCACCCCGAAGATCGCCTTGACGCTGGCGGAGTACCTGGCCTTTGAGAAGGGAATGCATATCCTGGTGATCCTGACAGATATGACTTCCTATGCGGAGGCTATGCGTGAGGTTTCCTCCTCCAAGGGCGAGATCCCCTCCAGAAAGGGATTCCCAGGTTATCTGTACAGCGACCTGGCTTCCCTTTATGAGAGAGCTGGGATCGTGGCCGGCAGAAAGGGGTCTGTGACCCAGATTCCCATTCTCACCATGCCAAATGACGATATTACCCATCCTATCCCGGATCTGACAGGTTACATCACAGAGGGGCAGATCGTTCTGGACCGCCAGCTCAATGGACAGAATATTTACCCTCCCATCAATGTGCTTCCCTCTCTGTCCCGACTGATGAAAGACGGCATCGGCGAGGGCTACACAAGAAGGGATCACCAGGATGTGGCCAATCAGCTGTTTTCCTGCTATGCGAAGGTGGGAGACGCCAGGGCTTTGGCATCGGTTATCGGTGAGGATGAACTGTCCCCTACGGACAAGAAATATCTGGAGTTTGGAAAGGCCTTTGAGGAGCATTTTGTGGGCCAGGATCCCCACGAAAACCGGACGATCCTGGATACGCTGGCCATTGGCTGGGATCTGTTAGGAATGCTGCCCAGGGAGGAATTAGACCGTATTGATACGAAGGTGTTAGATCAGTACTACAGGCCGTCTGACAGCGCGAAGGAGTGATATAAATGGATCCAAATACATTCCCCACCAAGGGAAACCTGATCGCAGCAAAGAACTCCCTGGGGCTGGCTTACATGGGCTACGGCCTTATGGATAAAAAGAGGAATATCCTGATCCGGGAGCTGATGGGGCTGATCGACGAGGCAAAGGGGATCCAGTCTGAGATCGACAGTACCTTCAGCGCTGCTTATGAGGCCCTCCAAAAGGCCAATATTGAAATGGGCATCCATTACGTACAGGAGATCGGAGCTTCCGTTCCGGTGGACGACCGGGTAAAGATCAAGGCCAGGAGCATCATGGGGACAGAGATCCCCCTGGTACAGCATGAGGAGCTTCCATTGGCCCTGACATACGGATTTTACAATACTACCCAGGCATTGGACGAGGCCCGGTATCACTTTGAGAAGGTGAAGGAGCTGACCATCAAGCTGTCTATGGTGGAAAATTCCGCTTACCGGCTGGCCAACTCGATTAAAAAGACACAGAAACGGGCCAATGCATTAAAGAATATTACGATCCCTCATTATGAGGAATTGAGCAAGTCCATTTCCAACGCTTTGGAGGAAAAGGAGAGGGAGGAATTTACGCGTTTGAAAGTGATCAAGCGCAATAAGGAGAAGGGGGAATAAGATGTATACCTTTGAGGAGCTTGTGGGGATCATAGCCAAACTGCGGTCGCCGGAAGGCTGTCCGTGGGATCGGGCTCAGACCTTTGAGAGCCTGAAGAAGTGCCTGGCAGAGGAGACAGAGGAGGTTTTCCAGGCAGTGGATCACCAGGATATGGAAAATCTATGTGAGGAGTTGGGGGACGTCCTCCTTCAGGTGGTGCTGAACAGCCAGATCGCGAAAGAAAAAGGGGCCTTTTCCATAGAAGATGTGATCGACGGATTAGGCCGGAAAATGGTGCGCAGACACCCTCATGTATTCGGCGATGTAAAGGTAAATTCCATAGAGGAAGGAGCCGCTCTCTGGCAGCAGATAAAAATGCAGGAAAAAGCCAAAAAACCTTGACAAATCATAGCAAAACAGA
>CABQJX010000092.1 GCA_902464595.1 uncultured Lachnoclostridium sp.
TAATTTTTGAACTTAGATGGGTGTGGTTGAGGAACACATTCATGCGTTTGTCGTGTCCAGGCCCCGCTACATAATAGACAAATCTCTCATTTAGGAGTAAAATAGAACATTGGCAGCATATCCAGAAATTGGCCTGCTTTTGGGATATTCCCTGCTTTCGGGGCATTTCCTGCTTTTGGCATCCTCTGCTTTTTTGCTGTCCTTTATCTTATTTTTTATATATTCAGGAGGTTTTCTGTGAGTCATGTAAACAACAACCATCGAGATTCCTGGAAATCCAATTGGGGCTTCGTCCTGGCGTGCATCGGCTCTGCTGTAGGCATGGGCAATATCTGGATGTTCCCCACCAGAGTCTCAAAATATGGAGGCGGTACGTTTTTGCTGCCCTATTTCCTTTTTGTAGTCATTATCGGTCTTTCCGGCGTGATCGGTGAAATGGCCTTCGGACGGGCCACCCGTTCCGGCCCCATCGGCGCTTTCGGCCAGGCCGTGGAAAGCCGTGGGTTAAACCGCAGGCTGGGGGAGGCCATTGGATATATTCCCGTGATCGGTTCCCTGGCTCTTGCCATTGGCTATTCCGTCATTGTGGGCTGGATCCTCAAATACGCCGCCGGATCCATCACCGGCTCTGTGCTGGCCCCCCAAAATGTAGAAGGGTTTGGACAGGCTTTCGGAGAAATGGCTGCTCCCTTCGGAAATAATTTCTGGCAGACAGTGGGAATTGTCATCACTTTCATCATTATGGTCTTTGGCATCTCCGGAGGAATCGAAAAGATCAACAAGGTGATCATGCCTTTATTCTTTTTCCTTTTTCTTGGACTGGCCGTATACATGGCGTTCCAGCCCGGAGCAGCCGACGGATACCGCTACATTTTCCGCATCGATCCCAAAGGGCTGGCCGATCCCATGACATGGGTATTTGCTCTGGGGCAGGCCTTTTTCTCCCTGTCCCTGGCCGGAAACGGCACTCTGATCTACGGCTCCTATTTAAAAGACAGCGAGGACGTGACCAGCGCGGCGAAAAAAGTGGCTTTTTTTGATACCCTGGCGGCTCTGCTGGCAGCTCTTGTTATCATTCCAGCCATGGCTACGACTGGATCCCAGTTAAATGAGGGAGGCCCCGGGCTTATTTTTATCTATCTGCCCAACCTGTTCCAGTCCATGCCTCAGAGCCGTCTTTTGGTGATCATCTTCTTTACCGCTGTATTTTTTGCAGGGATCTCCTCTATCATTAACCTGTTTGAGGCCCCGATCGCCACCCTGGAACAGCAGTTTAAGCTGAGCCGCAGGACAGCTGTCACCCTGGCCGCTGCCGCTGCCCTTGTGATCGGCCTGTGCATCCAGGGCGTGGTATCCGGCTGGATGGATTTTGTATCCATTTATATCTGCCCTCTGGGCGCCGGGCTGGCCGGGATTATGTTTTTCTGGGTATTAGGAGACGATTATGCCAAAAAGGAAGCGGAAAAAGGACGGAAAAAGCCCCTTGGCCCATGGTTCCGCTTTATGACCGCTTATCTGTTCTGCGGCCTTACAGCAGCTGTATTTGTACTGGGTATTATTTTCGGCGGAATTGGTTAATAAGAGAAAGAGGTATCACATGAACGACTTAAAGACAAGAAAAGCAGGGGTAAATTCCCCTGCCGGACAAGAAAATCCTCTGGGCATCGTCCCCATCAACCGGCTTCTGGCCCGTTTTGCCATTCCCAGCATCATTGCTATGCTGGTAAGCGCCTTATACAACATCGTAGATCAGTTCTTCATCGGACGGAGTGTGGGAATGTTGGGAAATGCCGCTACCAACGTGGCATTTCCCCTGACCATCACCTGTACCGCCATCTCCCTGATGTGCGGTATCGGCGGGGCGGCCAATTTTAATCTTTCTATGGGGAGGGGCGAAAAGGAGGAGGCCACCCGCTATGCCGGAAACGCTATTTTTATGCTTTTCTCCATTGGCGTGATCCTCTGTATAACGGTAAGGCTGTTTCTAAGACCCCTTATGGTGATATTCGGAGCCACTGCTGATGTGCTGGAGCATTCCCTTGTCTATACGGGGATCACCTCCTTCGGCTTTCCTTTCCTGATCCTTACCACCGGAGGCTCCAACCTGATCCGGGCCGACGGAAGCCCACGCTTTTCCATGATCTGCACTCTTACCGGAGCACTGATCAACACGGTTCTTGACCCTCTGTTTATCTTTACCTTCCAGATGGGTATGGCGGGAGCAGCCTTAGCTACCATCATCGGACAGATCGTATCCGGCCTTATGGTGATCGGTTATCTGACCCGCTTTAAAACCGTTCATTTAAACCTAAAAGCTCTTCGCCCCATTCCCTCCCATATAAAGGCCATCGCTGCCCTGGGAATGGCCCCCTTTTTTAATCAGATGGCCATGATGGTAGTACAGATCGTCATGAACAATGTGCTGCGCTATTACGGCGGGCAGTCCCACTATGGCAGTGAAATCCCTTTAGCCTGCGCCGGGATCATCACAAAGGTAAATATGATCTTTTTCTCCCTGGTCATCGGCCTCTCCCAAGGGCTGCAGCCTATTGTCAGCTTTAACTACGGGGCCAGGAAATACAGGCGGGTAAGGGAAGCTTACCTGAAGGCCGTGTTCATTGCCACCTCAATCTCTACGGTTTCCTTCCTGTGCTTCCAGCTGATCCCCAGGCAGATCATCAGCATCTTCGGCTCAGGAAGCGAGGAGTACTTCCACTTTGCAGAACAGTATTTCCGCATCTTCCTGTTCTTTACCTTTTTAAATGGGCTTCAGCCAATTACAGCCAATTATTTTACCTCTATAGGAAAGGCCGCAAAGGGTGTATTTATCTCTCTGACACGCCAGATTATTTTCCTGCTTCCCCTGATTGTCATCCTCCCAATGTTCTTCGGTATCGAGGGTGTCATGTATTCTGCTCCTGTCGCCGATCTCACGGCCGCTGTTCTGGCCCTTCTGTTTGTCACAAGGGAGCTTAAAAAGATGAAGGCTATGGAGCTGGCAGAAGCAGCCGAACAATAAAAAGAAGAAGTTTTTCAAAAGAAAATAACTTTTCAGAAAAAAGCAAAAAATTTAAAAAAAGCAAAAATTCCCGCATACAGCTAATATCAGCCGTATACGGGAATTTACTTTTAGCAGTCTATTTCATCTCTGGATTATACAATTCCCTGTCCCAGCATAGCCTCTACTACCTTCTCAAATCCGGCGATGTTGGCTCCTGCCACATAGTTGCCGGACACGCCGTAGCGGTCTGCTACCTCTGCCACCTTGGCAAAAATATTGACCATGATGGTGTGAAGTTTTTCGTCCACTTCCTCAAAGGACCAGGACATTCTCATGGAGTTCTGGCTCTGCTCTAAGCCCGAGGTAGCCACGCCGCCTGCATTGGCAGCCTTTCCCGGCATAAAGAGGATCTTCTTCTCTACAAACAGGTCTGTAGCTTCTCTGGTGGAAGGCATATTAGCGCCCTCTGCCACAGCAAAGCATCCGTTTGCCAACAGGGTTTTTGCGTCGTCCAGATCCAGCTCATTCTGGGTTGCGCATGGAAGGGCAATGTCACATGGAATGGTCCAGATCCCCTTGCCCTCTGTGTATACAGCGCCTTCCACTTCCTCTGCATACTCCTTGATCCTTCCTCTGCGCACTTCCTTGATTTCCTTTACCACATCCAGATCAATGCCGTTCTGATCGTAAATATAACCGTTGGAATCGCTTAAAGCAACTACCTTTGCGCCCAGCTGCTGCGCCTTCTCTGTCGCGTAGATGGCTACATTTCCGGAACCGGATACTACTACTGTCTTTCCTGCCAGCTCTTTGCCGTTATGCTTTAACATTTCATTTAAAATATAGACAAGCCCATATCCTGTTGCCTGGGTTCTGGCTAAAGAGCCGCCGAAAGTCAGTCCCTTTCCAGTCAGCACGCCTTCATATAAGCCGGTCATCCTCTTATACTGTCCGAACAGGTATCCTACCTCACGTCCGCCTACGCCGATGTCACCGGCGGGAACGTCTGTGTCCTTGCCGATATGGCGGTACAGCTCTGTCATAAAGCTCTGGCAGAAGGCCATTACCTCGCGGTCAGATTTTCCCTTAGGATCAAAGTTGGAGCCGCCCTTTCCGCCGCCCATAGGAAGACCGGTGAGGGAGTTCTTTAAGGTCTGCTCAAATCCCAGAAATTTCAAAATGCTCTGGTTCACAGACGGATGGAAACGGAGTCCGCCCTTGTAAGGTCCGATGGCGCTGTTAAACTGTACGCGGTATCCCTTATTTACCTGCACTTTTCCATTGTCATCCACCCACGGTACGCGGAATGAAATGATACGCTCCGGCTCCGTAAAACGCTCCAGAATACCTGCCTTGCGGTATTTCTCCTCATTTGCGTCGATCACCAGTTTCAATGAATCCAAAACTTCCTTTACCGCCTGATGGAACTCCGGCTCTCCTGGATTCTGTGCTACTACTCTCTCATAGATTTCATCAACATAGGACATTTCATTCTACCTCCTGGTTTTATTTGGTGGGGATTGGGGGCTGTTTTCAGGGATGCGATTCCTCCGGCCCCCACTTTAGAAAAAAGTATAGCAATTTAGTTCGCTAAAGTCAAGAAGTATTTATTTTGAGTTTCCACATTCTATCCCCTCCAGGCAGCCAGGATCCATCTCCCTTCTTCTCTGCCTTTTCATTGCCTTTTCATTGTCTTTTCACTACCCTTTCACTACCCCCACGGTCTTTAACCGCTTAACTGGAACCACCAGATCCTTCTGACGTTCCATAACGCCCTCAATATCTTTGTAGGCAAACCGGCACTCCTCAGCCACATCCGCTTTTCCCTTCTTTCCCAGCACAACGCCCTGGTTTTGCAGATCACGGATAACCTCCTCGCAGGAAAATGCCTCCATGGCCCCTTTTCTGGAATACCGCCGCCCGGCTCCATGAGATGAGGAACAAAAGCTCTCTTCATTTCCCAGGCCCATGACCACATAGCTGTAGGAACCCATAGCCCCTGGTATTACGGCCATCTCGCCATTTCTGGCCCGTACGGCTCCTTTTCGATGTACCCATACATTTTTTCCATAATGGTTCTCAAGGGCCGCATAGTTGTGATGGCAATTAATATCTCCGGAAAATTCCAGGCTGAAGGAGGTGTATTTTCCAATATACTTCTCCAAAACTGCCTTGACTGCCAGCATCATTTTCTCCCGGTTCTCCCCGGCAAAATCCATAGCCAGCTGCATCCAGGACAGATACCGTTTTCCCTGGTCCGTGTCCGTTGGAAGAAAGGCCAGCCGGTATTCGTCGGGAACCTGGCTGTACCATTTCTGGTTCAGCTCTCTTGCCATGGTATGAAAATAGTCGCACACCGATTTTCCCACATGACGGCTGCCGGAATGGATCATAATACACAGATCTCCCTCATCGTCCTCCTGAAGCTCAATAAAATGGTTTCCTCCTCCCAGGGTTCCCACCTGGTAAAATCCTGCCTCCAACTGCCCGATCAATTCTCCGTCCCTCTCGTACCGGTCAAACTCCTCCATGGCCCGCTCCATAGTGTAGCATGGCATCTGACTCTTATGATGGGCAAATCCCACCGGAATATTCCTCATAATGTCCCCAATGATAGCCTGGATTAAATTTCCATTTCCCGTGACGATCTCCCGAATATCCTTTACCTTAATGTTCGTATGGGTATAAGCCATACCGCATCCAATATCCACTCCGACTGCATTGGGGATCACTGCACCCTCTGCGGCCACCACGCCGCCGATGGGCATCCCCATTCCCGCATGGGTATCGGGCATCAGGCAGACCCATTTATGGAGAAAAGGAAGGGAAGCCAGATGGTACGCCTGCTCCCGGCAGCTCTCCTCCAATTCTTCCTGTCCGTCCAGCCAGATCTTTACTGGAACCCTCATTTTATCTTTCTCATATAAAACGAACATATACCTCACATCCTTTTCTGATTTCTCTAGTTTTCCTCTGATTTCTCTAATCTTCCTCTGATCTTCCTTTTGTTTGTTATGCTGTCTCTTTTTCCTCTCTCCTCCTGTCCGGTGTATCTTTATCATACCCCCTTCTCCCTCTTTCATCATTTAAAAAATGTTGCGAACTCTTTCCAGATACGTCCATTTTCGGTATAATCAGCCTATATAAACCAGGAAGGGAGGCAAAATTTATGGCTGACTTTCAGGAACTGATCAAGAATTTTGACCGCATACGGGATTATATGCGTCAATTCTATCTCTACGGATTTAAAGTGAGGGGGGATTTTCAGGACAAAAGCGCCCGTACCTATGATAATGAGCGAAGACGCATCGAGGGGTGGCTTTCCGGTTATGTGCGCTCCTCCTACACTCCCAAGGGGAAACAGATATATATTCATGTGGACAGCAAAACAATTTCCCAGAATCCTCTATATGCTGCTTGGAAATCTAAAAGCCTGACAGACAATGATGTGATGCTCCATTTTTTTCTCCTGGATCTTTTAGAAAACAGGCAGAAAGGAAACTCCCCGGCTGAAATGACCGCCTCCGCTCTCTGCGATGAAATTTCCCGTCAATACGGTGTAACCTTTGATTCCCAGCTGGTACGGTTAAAATTAAAGGAATATGAAAATCTGGGAATCTTTTGCTCCCGGAGGGAGGGCCGCAGCCTTCTGTACCGCTTAAACACCTCCCACCTTCCAGAGGATTCTCCTATGTGGGATCACCTTATGACAGCCGTGGAATTTTTTCAGGAAGCTGCCCCCTTAGGTGTAATCGGAAGCACCCTCTTAGACCGCGCGAAGCGGGCTAATCGGCTCTTTCAGTTCAAACGTCACTTTATTGTCCACACCCTGGAGGATCAGATACTCCTGGATGCTCTTTCAGCTATAAAAGAGCGCAGGTTTATCACATTTGTGAACAAAAGCAGCCGCAGCAGTCTGGTCACCTCCTTAACAGGCCTGCCCCTAAAAATCTTTGTGAGCACACGGACAGGACGAAGGTATCTGTGCTGCTATTTCCCGGATTTTTGCCGCTTTAACTGCGCCCGATTGGACTCCATACAGAAGATTTCCCCTGGAAAAATCTGTGAAGACTATGAATGGATCCTCCAAAAGCTGGAAAGAAATAAAAGCCGCTGCTGGGGCGTCTCTTTTGGCAGCCGAAATCTGCGGCTTCAGGAAATCTGCATCAAATTGTACATCAATGAAAAGCAGGAGCCCTATATCCTGAACCGTCTGAAACGGGAAGGACGGGGCGGCGAGCTTATGCGGATACGTGAAAATGAATACCTATATACAGGAAAATTCTTTGACATCGGCGAGATGCGCACCTGGGTCAAAACCTTCACGGGCCGGATCCTGGACATCCAATCAACGGATTCCCTGTCCGTGGCCCGGCTCCAATACGATTGGAATAAAATGTATGAAATGTACTGTAAAACCGACGATTCCCCTAAGGAGAACGGAGATAGACATGGAGCTGTTTGATAAATTTTACTGCTGTTATTATACCATTTTAAACCGTCTGCTCCACAGAGCCTCCCACCACCCTATTTCCCTGGAAGATATAGATGAAATCTGCCGCTCCCACGGCTTTGAGGAAAGCCGGCTGACCATCCGCTCTAAAATAACGTCCGGATCCTGGCCGTTGTTTTCTAAAAACTCCCTGGGAAATTTTTCTTCTAATTTAAAATCTCCCCCTGAGCCTGTGCCTCTCACCAATCTGCAGCGGTCATGGCTCCGCTCCCTTTTGACCGATCCCCGCCTCCCTCTGTTCTTATCCGCTGAGGAACAGAGGGAGCTGGAGCAGCTGACCCGGGACACAGAGCCGCTTTATACCCAGGAACAATTCGACTGCTTCGATCAGTTCCGCGACGGTGACAGCTTCCATTCTCCCCGATACAAGGAATGTTTTCATACCATCCTGATGGCTCTCGAGAAAGAACGGCTCCTTCTTCTGTCTTACCAGGGTAAAAATGGGCGCACAAATACCTTTGAGGTTCTTCCCTGTCAGCTTCAATATTCCTCGTTGGAGGATAAATTCCGTCTCTGCTGCCTGAAATCAAAGAGAGGCGTGTTCTGCCGCAACACGCTCTTAAACCTGGAGCGGATCCAGGCCTGCCATCTGTCCCCTGCCGCCTGTCCCCCCGAGGACAAAAAACGGTTTTACCTCCCTGTCCTTAAGGTTACAAAACCTCTGACCATTGCGATCAGCGAAGAACGCAACGCCCTGGAACGGTGCATGCTCCATTTTGCTAGTTACGAAAAACATACGGAATATGACAGCCAGAACAATCGATGGATCTGTTCTATCTACTATGACAAAATGGACGAACCGGAGCTTCTCATTGACGTTCTCTCCTTCGGCCCTGTGATCCGCATCCTTGGACCCGATTCTTTTATAAAACAGATAGCGGAAAGGGTGCGCCGGCAGCATGAGCTTTTATACCTGTAGAATACCTGCATATAGCTGAATATAGCTGAACAGGCCGCCTGCCAAACAGCAGACGGCCTGTTCCAAACACAAAGGATAAAGGTATTCACCCACAATGGGTACGAATTAATTACCGTAATAAGCTTTTAAATACATTTCCCTGATCTCACTCATCAGAGGGTATCTGGGGTTTGCGCCCGTACACTGATCGTCAAAGGCCTGCTCCACCATCTCATCCAGCCTGTCTAAGAAATCCTTCTCGTCAATGCCGTAATCCTTGATGCATGGCTTGATGCCTACCGCTTTCTTTAATGCCTCAATCTTTTCGATCAGCTTCTTAACTGCTTCCTCATCATCTTTCGCCTGAATGCCGCAGAATCTTGCGCACTCCGCGTATCTCGCACGGGTATGGGGATACTGATACTGGGAGAAGGTTCCCATCTTTCTTGGGTTCTCAGCGGAGTTATAGTCAACCACCAGGGAGATTAAGAGGGCGTTGGCAACACCGTGAGGCAGGTGATGGAACGCACCTAATTTATGAGCCATCGAGTGGCATACTCCCAGGAAAGCATTGGCAAATGCCATACCGGCCATGCAGGAAGCATCAGCCATCTTCTGGCGCGCCTCTACATTATTTGGCTCATTGTAAGCCGTTGGCAGATAGTCGAACACATTCTTCATGGCCTTTAACGCAAGACCATCGGTATAGTCTGTGGCCATAACGGAAGCATATGCCTCCAAGGCATGGGTGAGAACGTCAACACCGGAGGCGCTGGTCAGTCCCTTTGGCTGGCTCATCATATTGTCTGTGTCCACAATGGCCATATTGGGAAGAAGCTGGTAATCTGCCAGAGGGTACTTGATCCCTGTCTCCTGATCTGTAATAACGGCAAAAGGTGTTACCTCAGATCCAGTACCGGAGGAGGTGGGAACTGCGATAAAATATGCCTTTTCTCCCATCTTGGGGAAGGTGTACACACGCTTGCGTATATCAATAAACCGCATAGCCATGTCCATAAAGTCTACTTCCGGATGCTCATACAGCACCCACATGATCTTAGCTGCATCCATAGCGGAGCCGCCGCCCATAGCGATGATCACATCGGGCTCAAATTCCTTCATGAGCTTTGCTCCGGCCTGGGCATTTGCCAGGGTTGGATCCGGCTGTACGTCGGAGAATACGGTATAGGTAAGGCCCATTTCATTTAAGCGGTCTGTGATCACATGGGTATATCCATTTTTATAGAGGAAAGAGTCGGTTACGATAAAGGCTCTCTTTTTGCCAAGGACATCCTTTAATTCCTTTAAGGCTACAGGCAGGCAGCCCTTCTTAAAGTATACCTTCTCAGGCGCGCGGAACCACAGCATATTCTCTCTCCTTTCGGCAACAGTCTTAATGTTCAGCAAGTGCTTTACCCCAACATTTTCTGATACGGAGTTGCCTCCCCAGGAACCGCATCCCAGGGTCAGGGAAGGAGCCAGCTTGAAGTTATACAGATCTCCGATTCCGCCGTGGGAGGAAGGAGTATTGATCACAATACGGCAGGTCTTCATACGCTCTGCATGCTTCATGATCTTTTCTTCTTCATTTACATTCACATACAGGGAGGAGGTGTGGCCGTATCCTCCGTCTGCTACCAGACGCTCTGCCTTGTCAAGTGCCTCATCAAAGGTCTTTGCCTTGTACATAGCTAACACCGGAGAAAGCTTCTCATGGGCAAATTCCTCGCTGATGTCAACGGATTCTACCTCACCGATAAGGATCTTTGTATCTTCAGGAACATCAACCCCTGCCAGCTTTGCGATAGCGGCTGCCTTCTGTCCCACAATCTTAGCATTTAAAGCGCCGTTTACAATGATCGTCTTGCGCACCTTCTCGATCTCTCCCGGCTTCAGGAAATAGCAGCCTCTGTATTCAAATTCTTTCTTAACCTCATTGTAAATGGGTTCCAGCACAGTCACAGACTGCTCGGAAGCACAGATCATGCCATTGTCGAAGGTCTTGGAATGGATGATGGAGTTTACCGCCATTTTAATATCCGCCGTATCGTCGATAATGACCGGCGTATTTCCAGCGCCAACGCCCAGGGCAGGCTTTCCTGAGGAATAAGCTGCCTTTACCATGCCGGGTCCTCCGGTAGCTAAAATCAGATCCGCATCTCTCATGACCTCATTGGTCAGCTCCAGGGAAGGAACATCGATCCATCCAATGATCCCCTCCGGTGCGCCAGCTTTTACAGCTGCTTCCAGAACCACTCTGGCAGCCTCGATGGTACATCCCTTTGCACGGGGATGAGGGGAAATAATAATGGCATTGCGTGTCTTTAAGGCGATCAGCGTCTTAAAGATGGCAGTGGAGGTTGGATTGGTGGTCGGGATAACCGCTGCGATCAGGCCGATGGGCTCAGCGATCTTTTTGATCCCATATTCCTTATCCTCCTCAATCACGCCTACGGTTTTCGTATCCTTGTAAGCATGGTAGATATATTCTGCCGCGTAGTTGTTTTTGATCACCTTATCCTCCACTACGCCCATTCCTGTCTCCTCCACTGCCATTTTTGCCAGAGGGAGACGCATCTTATCAGCTGCGCTTGCTGCTGCAAAAAAGATCTTATCTACCTGCTCCTGAGTATAGGTGGAGAAAATCTTCTGCGCCTCGCGCATTGCGCTCATCTTCGCATTCAGACCCTCGATGCTGTCAATGATTTCCGGAACCGTCTGCTGGATTTTCTTTGCCATTTCCTTATCCTCCATTTTCCCTGGGTTTCTTTCAGGTTCTTTGTGCTGATCCATAAGTTACTGCTCTATATTACAGTTTTCCTGGTTAGATCTTTTGTGATCCAGTGTATATCTCTTTTGATATTGAATATGAATTGTTAATTAATTATCAATCTTTATGTCTGCATTATATACCCTTGTTAAAAAAATGTCAATACGCATTTTTAATTTATTTTCTCTTTTGGCTTCTAAATACTTCTGCTGTCAAAAAAAGAGATGGGGCTGTTGCAAAAGTAGATAAATAATCTACTGGAGCAGCAGCTCCGTTTTTGT
>CABQJX010000093.1 GCA_902464595.1 uncultured Lachnoclostridium sp.
TTGTGGTGATTTTTGCAGTTTACCTCTTGACAAAAGTCATTACATATCAGTTCAGTCATGAGCAATTTGCAGAAAAATGTACATTATAGGCAGATTGGCAGCTGGGCAGTTACTTTTTCATACATCTGGGGATTGGCTTGCATAATATTTATTTTATATGATGCGGCGGCTCTGAATGGTCAGGCTGCTGCGGGATTACACTTCAGATTGAGGAGGATATGGACTGTGGTAGGGAAGAAGGATGTTAAGGCAGTAAATGCTGAAACAGAGAAGACACCAGTAGATCCGTTGAAGGAAGAAATGGCAGCGCCAGAGGCAAAGGAGAGCTCTGCTGCAGAGAAAAAGCCGGCTGCAAAGAAGACAGCCGCAAAGTCAGCTCCTAAGAAAGCCGGAGCAGCGCAGAAGAAGGAAACTGCTGCCAAGACAGCTGAGAAGAAGCCAGCTTCAAAAAAAGCAGCGGCCCCAAAGGCAACGGTGCATGTTCAGTTTGACGGAAAAGATATACTGGCAAAGGATGTGCTGGATCAGGCGGTTAAGGCATTTAAGAAATCTCACCGCGGTGTGGAGGTTAAGACCATTGAGCTTTACATCGTAGCAAATGAAGGCGCTGCCTACTATGTGGTAAACGGAGAAGGCGGAGACGATTTCAAGATCATGCTGTGATCAGCTATGAAGCAAATGGCTAAATAAAAGAAGTGGATCAAATGGGCTGCTGTATAGGATACAGCGGCTCATTTTCGGTCACAGAGGAATTTGGGCAGAGTTCCCAGGAAGGAAAAGGAAAAAGTACATGATACGATTGCCGGAGCAGTTTACAGAGCGCATGAAAGGAATGCTGGGAGAGGAGTACGAAGCCTTTGCAGCCAGTTATGAAAAGGAGCGTGTCCAGGGCCTGCGTTTTAACAGCCTGAAATGGAAAGAGGGGGAAAGGGAGGACTGGGAGGAAAAAAGTGTTTTGGAGCTGGTTTCTATGGTGGAAAGGGAGGCTGGTTTTTCCCTCAGCCCTATTCCATGGGTGAAGGAAGGTTTTTACTATGGAGCAGAGGACCGTCCGGGCCGTCACCCCTTTCACGAGGCAGGTATGTACTATATTCAGGAACCCAGCGCTATGGCTGTGGCAGAGCTTTTGGATCCCCTTCCGGGAGAGCGTATCCTGGATCTGTGCGCCGCACCAGGGGGGAAATCCAGCCATATTGCCTCCCGCCTGAAAGGGAAAGGCTTTCTCCTGTCAAATGAGATCCACCCTGCAAGAGCCAGGATACTGTCTCAAAACATAGAGCGGATGGGGGCGGCCAATGTTGTGGTATCAAATGAAAGCCCGGATCGCCTGGCGGTACGTTTTGGAGATTTTTTTCACAAAATCGTAGTAGATGCCCCTTGCTCCGGAGAAGGTATGTTCCGAAAGGATGAGGAGGCCAGAGCTCAGTGGAGCGAGGAGCATGTGCGGATGTGTGCCGCACGGCAGGCTGAAATCCTGGACTGTGCGGCTTCTATGCTGGCTCCGGGAGGGCGTTTGGTCTATTCTACCTGTACCTTTGCACCGGAGGAGAATGAAAAAACCATTTTGGATTTTTTGAAGCGCCATGAGGGATTTGAGATCGAGCCGGTCCGCGCTTATTCCGGCTTTAGCCGCGGCCGATCCCAATGGGCCGGGCCGGACGCCAATGGCTGGGGGCTTGAGGATACGTTTCGCATCATGCCCCATCTTCTGGAAGGGGAGGGGCATTTTATGGCAGTGCTGAAAAAGGCAGGAAGCCTGAGCTATGACCTTTTCCAGGAAAAAGGAAAAAGCCCTTATCTGGACGCTGGGAAGAAAAAAGAGGTATGGAAGGCGGCAGAGCCTGTTTGGAAGGAGCTGCTGACCTCTCCGGAAGTATATCTGAACCGGAATGAGTACCTGCTTTTTGGAGATCAGCTGTACCTGCTTCCGCCTGAGATGAAGGATCTGAAGGGGCTTAAAATCCTGCGGCCCGGACTGCATATGGGGACGTTAAAGAAAAACCGTTTTGAACCCTCCCATGCTTTTTCTCTTGCACTGAAAAAGGAGGAGGCTGCGTCCTGGGTGGAGCTTCCTTCAAAAGGAGAGGCGATCCGCCGTTATCTCAGAGGAGAAACCTTGACGGAGGATCAGCTGATCTCAGAGTGGAACGAGCACAGGGAAGAAAATGGAAGACTTGGGCCGCAGAAGGGCTGGGCCTTGGTGTGTACCGGAGGATGCAGCCTGGGATGGGGCAAATGGGCTGGAGGAATTTTAAAAAATCACTATCCCAAAGGACTTAGATGGAATGTTTAAGGTATATAAGGGTATGCTGAAACCTAACTGTGCGAAATGAGCCGGGCCATGTCTTCGGGGAGAGGGGCATACAGATCCATAGCTTCTCCGGTGACCGGCTGTCTGAACTGGAGCCGGTAGGAGTGGAGGGGCTGGCGTCCGATCAGGCGGTAATCGGGGCAGTAGAGAAAATCACCGGGCAGGGGATGGCCGATGGAACGCATATGAACACGGATCTGATGGGTACGCCCTGTCTCCAGGGTCAGGCGGATCAGGGATATGTCCTGATCAGGACAGTAGGCCAGGGTTTCATAATGGGTCACAGCCCGTTCTCCGTTTTCCGGATCGATCTGCCGTTCAATGGTAGAGCCGGGAACCCTGGAAATAGGACGGTCGATCACCCCACGGTCAGGGGTGTGGCCCAGGACAATGGCTCTGTATTCCCGGTGGATCTGTCTGAGACTCATCTGTTCCGATAAAAGGGAGGCAGCTAACAGATGTTTGGCTAAGATCAAAAGACCGGTGGTGTCCCGATCCAGGCGGTTGATGACCCTGTAGGTAAATGGTTCCCCCTTTTCCTTAAAATACCAGGCGGCTCCATTGGCCAGGGTGTTGTCATAATGACCCTGGGACGGATGAATGGGAACGCCGGCATCTTTGTTCACTACCAAAATATCCGGATCCTCGTAGACAACGGAAAAGGGGAGGGGAACAGGAAGGATATTGGGGGAGTCCTCCTCTGGGGGAAGACGGACTTCCAGCGTCTGTCCGGCGTTTAATTGATAGTTGGTAAAAACAGGGGTTCCATCTGCCAGGATCCCCTGTTCTTTTTTGATGCGGGTAATGAGGCGCTCCGAAAATCCCTTGGAGCGCAGAAAAGGGCCTGCCTTGCTGCCCTGGTTTTCCGGGAGGACGGTATAGTAAATGGTAGTTCGTCTCATGACTTCTTTTCCTTTCGGCCTAAAGCGTGTTTTGTTTTTCCGGAGGCATGATCCACAATAGAATCCTTCTGAAGAAAGCTGGCTCTCTTGATGCTGTCCACCCCGTACCGGCTGCGGATGGAATCCACGGCTTTTTCCAATTCTTTTTTCTTCTGAGCCAAGGGGTCTTCAAAGAGGCTCATCTGGGAAAAGGACTGGTCAGAGATCTTGCCGGCCCGTACTCCCATGAGGCGCAGAGGCGTCCTGTCCCAGGATTCGCGGAGTAGACGGCGGGAACAGTCATATAGGGCAGAGGTGGAATCCGTGGGTTCAGGCAGCGAGGTCTGGTGGGATTGATTTTGAAATTCCCAATCTCTTAACTCCACACACACGCTGTTGCACAGTACGCGGTCGGCCCGGAGGCGGGCTCCTACTGTTTCGCAGAGGGACAGAAGAACCTGACAGGCGCTGTCGTAGTCTGAAATATCCCGGGAGAGTGTAATGCTGTTGCCATAAGCCTTGTTAATGGGATCTCTTTCCTCTACCGGGCTTTCGTCGATACCGTTTGCGTATTGGTGGATCAGAGTGCCGTATTTTTCGCCCAGATGGGCCTTTAGAAGGCGGGGATCACAGGCGGCCAGCTGGCCGATGGTATGTATTCCAAGATTTTCCATTTTCTTCTGAGCAGATCCTCCGACGAAAAACAGCTCCCGTATGGGAAGGGGCCACATTTTAGAAGGGATTTCCTCAGGAAAGAGGGTGTGGCATTTGTCCGGTTTCTCGAAATCCGAGGCCATTTTAGCCAGCAGCTTATTGACCGATATGCCGATGTTGACTGTAAATCCCAGTTCCTGCCGGATCCGGCTGCGTATCTGATCCGCTACCGCCAGAGGATCGCCGAAGAGATGGATGGTTCCCGTCATGTCCAAAAAGATCTCGTCGATGCTGAATTTCTCATGATCCGGCGTGTATTCCTCCAAAAGCTTCATCATGCTCTGGGAGCACTGGATATAAAAGTCAAAGCGTGAAGGAACGATGATCAGATCCGGGCATTTGCGCAGGGCCTGGGACAAAGGTTCTCCTGTGGAGACGCCGCATTTTTTAGCCAAAGGGGACTTGGCAAGAACGATGCCGTGACGGGATTTGGCATCGCCTCCCACAGCGGAGGGAACGGTGCGCAGATCCAGGGCCTGGGGATCCTGAGAAAGACGGTATACGCACTCCCAGCTTAAAAAAGCAGAGTTGACATCAATATGGAAGATAAGGCGTTGATCGGTTGGCTTTTCCATATGCTCCTCCTATGTGGCTCGGTGATACTCCTATCATATCAGAATATATGTTCGATTTCAAGAGCGATGCATAATCATTTTTCGGAAAGAATAGGATAAAGCAAAGTCTGAGAGTCGGAGCAGTGTATGAAACGCTGGTTGATTTTGACAATAGCTGGGGCGCTTTGTTCAATGGCGCTCTTTTTCTGCCCGGCAGAGGCGGATTGCCTGGAAATAGGACAGGAGGCAGTCACTGCGGGCTTATCGGATGAAAAAGAGGAGCCGCTTAAGCTTTACGCCCAGTCTGCAGTTCTTATGGACGGGGAGACGGGACGGATCCTCTATGGAAAAGGGGAGGATGTGATCCGCCCTATGGCAAGTACTACAAAGATCATGACATGTATCCTGGCCCTGGAGCTGGGAGATGAGGAGGAGTTTGTGACAGCTTCCCGGACAGCGGTTTCCCAGCCCAAAGTCCGCCTGGGGGTGAAGGAGGGAGAGGAATACCGTCTGGGGGATCTGCTGTACGCCCTGATGCTGGAATCCTACAACGATGCCGCGGTGATGATTGCAGAGCATATCGGAGGGAGCGTCAAAGGCTTTGCCGCCCTGATGAATGAAAAGGCAGAGGATCTGGGATGCCGGGATACCTATTTCATTACTCCAAACGGCCTTGACGGGAAGGAAAAGGACGGGCAGGGAAGAGAACGGATCCATTCTACTACAGCGGCAGATCTGGCATTGGTTATGCGTTACTGCGTGATGGGATCGCCCAAGAAGGAGCAGTTCCTCTCCATTACCAGGACACAGAACCATTCCTTTGGGGACAGGAAAGGCAGACGGTCCTTTCAGTGTATGAACCATAACGCCCTCCTCACCATGATGGAGGGTGTCCTCTCCGGGAAAACCGGATTTACAGGAGGGGCAGGATATTCCTATGTGGGGGCGTTGGAGGATAAGGGCCGGGTCTATGTGATCACCCTCTTAGGCTGCGGCTGGCCGCCCCACAAGACATATAAATGGACGGACGCCCGACGCCTGTATGCCTATGGAACCCAGCATTTTATAAAACGGGAGCTGCCCTATCCAAACAAGCTGGATCCGGTAGCAGTAAAGGGCGGTGTGTGCTGGAAGGAGGAAGGGGAAGAGGGACAGACGGATCGGATCGGGCTGACGTTTGGGATGCCTCAGGAAGAGGAGGGGTTTAAGCTTCTCATGGCAGAGGGGGAACAGGTGCAGATAAGAGAGAGAGTTCCCCATGTAATAGAAGCTCCTGTGAAAAAAGGGCAGAGGATAGGGGATGTGGAATATGTTTTGGGAGGGATCGTAGTGAAACGGCTTCCCTTATACGCCTCCTGGGGAGTGGAAAAAATGGATTTTTCCAAGGCTGTCAGACGCACCGTCCGCCTCTTTTGTTCTTTTGTTTAAAAAATTCTTACAAAATTTTGTATTATGTGAAGTTTCTGCCTCTTTTGTTGACAGGAGAGGGATTTTGTCATTATAATAAGATAATGCCGGTCTGTCAAAGGCTGTCTGTCACATGAGAACCGGCAAAGGACAGAAACGAGACGATACAACAGGAGATCATTACATAATGATAAAAGGAAAAGGATTGAAGCGGGGGATGGCCCTTGTGCTGGGATTCATATTGGCGGTGGAGCTGGCTCCATCTCTGGGAACCCATCTGAAGGCCATCAATTCCTATGCGTATACGGGGGCGGCTACCGTGAAGGCTACCTCCTTAAATGTCCGCAGCGATGCGGGAACTGGTTATCCTTCTGTGGGAAGGCTGGCAGCAGGAGCTGCTGTGACGGTTCTTGGTGAAAAGCGGGGAACGGATGGAAATACATGGTATCAGATCCAGTACACGGGAACAGGAGGAGCAGTCAGTACAGGATACGTATCTTCCTTATATATCCGTCTGCCAGTGAACTATACGACGGACGCTGGATTTGAGGCATATCTGACTTCCCAGGGATTTCCGGAAAGCTATAAAAACGGCCTGCGTCAGCTTCACGCCCAGCATCCGAACTGGGTGTTTAAGGCAAAAAATACGGGGCTGGACTGGAATACAGTGATTGAAAATGAAGGGCTGCTGGGCCGTAATCTAGTGGCCTCCGGCAGTGTGTCTTCCTGGAAATCCGTGGCTGACGGCGCTTATAACTGGGATAACAGTACCTGGACCGGCTTTGACGGCAGCAATTGGGTAGCGGCCTCGGATGATATTATCCGGTATTATATGGATCCCAGAAACTTTTTAGACGATACATATGTGTTCCAGTTCCTTTCCCATGAATATGACCCCAATACTCAGACGAGAGAGGGGCTTGCCAGTATGGTGCAGGGAACCTTCCTGTCAGGCTCCACCACGTCTACAGGAACGGACGGGAGTGATTTTTCAGGCCCCTCCGGCGGATCAGGCCCATCCTCAGGAGGCCCTGGAGTTTCCTCCGGAAACAGCTCTGGGAAAGGGCCGGGAAAGAGCGGGAGCGATCAGGATGCCTCTCACGGACCGGGAGTGTCAGGAAGCTCCGGGGGGAGTGATGGAGAAGTGCGTCTGGAGGCTCCTCATGCTTCCATTGAGAAGCGGCAGAGCGGAAGGCTGGCAGCCAGTGTCAGCCTGGTGGCTCCGGGACAGGGAAATGGTGAAACCGGCGCTGCGGGCTCCAACGGGCCTACGGCAGCAGGAACTACGGTAAATGAAGGCCCATCTGCCTCGTCTGGAAGCCAGTCTCCTTCCAGCCCCGGGGGCGATACGCAGGCCTCCCCAAGGGCAGCGGCAGCTCCGGCTGATTATGTGGATATTATCATGAAGGCGGCATCCCAGTCAGGTGTAAGCCCTTATGTGCTGGCAGCGATGATCCTTCAGGAGCAGGGAAAAGGGACGAGCCAGCTGATTTCGGGAAACCATCCCACTTATCCTGGTTATTATAATTTCTTTAACGTGGAGGCGTATCAGTCCGGCTCCATGTCCCCGATTGAGATGGGGCTTAGGTATGCCAGCCAGTCTGGCTCCTACGGCCGCCCGTGGGATACCGTGGAAAAATCCATTATCGGAGGGGCCCAGAATTATGGGGATAACTACGTAAAAGCAGGGCAGAATACCTTTTATCTGAAAAAGTTCAATGTCCAGGGAGCGAATCTTTATAAGCATCAGTACATGACGAATATCCAGGGAGCAGCTTCCGAGGCAGCTAAGCTGGCGCAGGCTTATACCGTTGATGTGAAAAAAACGGCTTTGGAATTTCACATCCCGGTTTACCATAATATGCCGGAAGCAGCCTGTATAGCGCCCACAGGCGACGGAAGCCCCAACAACAAGCTGTCAAGCCTGGGTGTGGATGGCTTCGGCCTGACCCCAAGCTTTAACAGAGATACGAACGAGTATAATCTGATCGTGGATTCCTCTGTGGGAAGTGTCAACGTAAATGCAGTCAGCGCTGATTCCAATGCAACCGTCAGCGGGGCTGGAACGGTTTCCCTGGAAAGCGGAGGAAACGATATTACGATTACGGTTACTGCCCAGAATGGAAGCGCCAGGACTTACACCATCCATGTGGTGAAGCAGGCAGGCGGCCCTACCCAGGGAAGCGGCGGTTCGTCGCCCGTCAGCCCAGGCGGGACGGGGCAGGGAAACAGCAGCCCAGGAGGAAGCAGCGGTCCCGGATCTTCCGGCGGCCCCGGCGTGTCATCCGGTAATTCCGGAAACGGACCGGGAGGCAGTAATGTAACCATTGTAGAGGTGCAGTAGCGGCCTATAATCAAGAGTCAGAAAGCAGGAACAGAGGATGATAAAAAGAATCAAACGCATGACAGCCGTCCTGGCGGCAGCATGTATGGTCGCGGTGGCTGTGCCGCCCCAATTGATGACCGCTTTTGCGGCCAATGCCAGGATTGCCTTTTCCGATCCATCCGCTTCGGTGGGAGAGAAGGTCAAGGTCAACATGAAGATTACCAGCAGCGATCCGCTTGCCAACGCGGATGTGATGCTGTCCTACGATGCCAGCGTGCTGGAGTTTGTGGACGGAACCAACGCCACTGGCGGAAACGGCGCGGTGAGGGTCCATGGGGATGCCGGAACTGCGGGAACGGGAACTCTGGTTTTTACACTGAATTTTAATGCGGTCAGTGCAGGAACCAGCAAGATCCAGGTCACCAGCCAGGAGGTTTATGGTTCCGATTCCCAGCTGGTGACCGTGGATCAGCAGGGAAATTCCACAGTCACAGTCAGCGCCCTCCAGTCAGCATCAAAGGATGCCACACTGAAATCCCTGAAGATTTCACCGGGAAGCCTGGAGCCTGCTTTTTCACCGGAGGTGGATACCTATTCCGTCACTGTGGGGACGGATGTGGACAAGGTGATCGTAAGCGCAGAGTGTACAGATGAGAACGCAACGAACGTGGTCAGCGGAAATGAAGGTCTCCAGATGGGCGAAAACAGGGTGGTGTGCCGTGTGACTGCCCAGGACGGGGAGACAGCCAAAGAGTATGTTATAGTTGTGACGAAGGCAGAGGGCGGGGCCAGCGCTTCTGAAACAGAGGTGGATCCTGCATCCCAGGTAAAGCTTAAAATTACGGAGCGAGTGGTAACGGTTCTTCCGCCGGATCCGAATGTGAAGATCCCGGATGGATTTAAGGAAAGCACCATCAATATTGATGGAAATAAAGTCCAGGGCTGGGTATGGGGATCTGCGACAGATCATCAGTACTGCGTTCTGTATGGTATGAACGAAGCCGGAGAAAAGGGCTTTTACCGCTATGATATGAAGGATACAGAGCGGACGATCCAGCGTTATTTCGAGGATCCGGCTATCAGCGGATCTGTCACCAAAGAGGTGTATGAGGAGCTGGCCGTTACATACGACAAGATTTATGAGGACTACAATCTCTTGAAGATCCTGCTGATCGCTGTCATTTTGATCGCAGTAGTTCTCTTAGCTGCTCTTTTGATCCTGATCTTCTCAAAAAAGCCGGGCGGGAACAGCCGGGAAGGAAGAAGGAGCCGGAGAGATCTTCCCCGCTCAGGAAAAAGCAGTGGAAAAGAAAAGGAGGAAGCGTACAGCGAGCAGGAACCGAACTTCCAGGAGGATCCTGAAAACGATGAGGAGAATGACGGATCGGAAGAAAGCTTGCCTGAGGAAAAGGACTGGCCGGAGGCGGAAGAAGAGAACGAACCAGAAGAAATCCCCTATGGAGACAGCTGTCCGGAGGAGGATATGATCCTGGATCTGGACCTGGCTTTGGAGATGGATCAGAAGCCAGGGGAGGAACCAGGGGAGAAATCGGAGAAGAAACCAGAGAAAGAGAAAAAACCTGCGGATGATGATTTTGAGATTTTTGATCTGTAGGGAAGGAAAATAATAAAAGAGACCGTTTCCAGCGGCTGATCTGGCTGGGAAAACGGTCTCTTTTTATTATGGGCTTTCAGATACGCTCAGGCAGAGAAGCCCTGTCAGAGGAGCTTTGGCCGCTGTGTTCCGGCCGCTGCGCCGCCGATTGATCCTACATAGTAGTAGTGTCCTCAATATCTGCTTTTAAGATATTGGAAGCCATACTGTAATTTTTTTTCTCGAGATAATCTACGATTGCCATATGAAGTCCATTGGCGTCGTAGAAGATGGGGGAGTGCCACTGTTCTGACCGCTTTTGGGCATAGTAGCGGGTCTGGATCGCCATGGCCTCCTGGAGACGGCGGTAGGCATAATTATTTTTATAATTGGAAAAGAGCAGCAGGTGAAAATCAATATTGTTCTGCCAGTGCTCTAAGGCAGTGAATCCTTTTCCGTTTTTGCCCTTTTGACTGTTTTCGTGGAGCTCGATGTGCTCCTTCAGCTGGCCGATCAGGCTGGAGTCGATCAGGTGGCCGGACTGCTGCATAAAACCGCATTCCAGGGTGATGCGGTAGCGCATGATATTCTGGATCTCCTCAGCGCTGACCGCTGTTACCTCATAGCCGCGTTTGGGGTAGTTGCGCAGGATCTCCTCGCTGCATAACTGGATCAAGGCTTCCCGAACCGGCGCCCGGCTGACTCCATATTTTTCCATCAATGTTTTTTCGTGAAGAACTGCGCCGGGGAGATAGACCCCGTTTACAATGTCAGAGAATAGATCGTTGTGGATCTGTTCTTTTAAATTTATATCAGAACTAATCATATCAGTTGACCTCTTTTCGGGTGAGAAATTCCTAAAAACTGCTAAAATAAGGAATCATACTTGTCTTTTCAATGATAGTCTAACATATAAATCAAAAAAAACCAATAGAAAATTATGAAAAAATCAGAAGAGATTGTGAAAAATGTAACCATATATTTGGGGTAATCATATTAAAAAATACCGGGAATGTGTCATATTGGAGCCGAAAACACTATAAATAAAGAAAAAATCCATAGTTTTAGGCCTTCTAATGAAAAAAACATAGAAATATTGACTAAAAGCTCTTGACATTTAAAGAAAAACTGATATGATTAGATTATAAGATACAGCAGAGAACAAAAGAGAAAGCTGTAGAAATGAAAGGAGATTTATTATTATGGGAGAGATCAAGAACGTAGCAACACTGACAAACGATGAGCAGGCTAACATCAACAGAGCAGCGATCGAGCACAGAGCAACCTGGATGGGCCTGATCTGGGATGAGTTAAAGAAGGACGGAATTGATCCAGAGCCAGCATTCAGAAGAGCGATCAAGAGATGCGGAAATATCCATGGCGCTAACTTTAAGGCTGCATGTGCAAATCCAGATGACTGCAGAGATTTCGCAAAGGTATTCTTAAATGAATTAGGAAGAAAGACCTTTGAGCAGGATGTACATGAAGTAACTGAGTCTGAGGTTCCCGTAGATTTCCATTACTGCGCACTGTTAAACGCTTGGAAGAAGCTGGGCTTTGACGATGAGACATGTGCAAAGCTGTGCGACATCGCAATGGACGGTGACCGCGGGA
>CABQJX010000094.1 GCA_902464595.1 uncultured Lachnoclostridium sp.
CCAAAAACAGATAAAATATCATAAGGAAAAAATGAAGTAGTAAGTTGCCAACGATTACTTGACACAAACTTTGGGGAAATAGTGGTTGCAAAATAGGATCTTCTATGGTATTCTTAAATCAGAAATACTGTATTAAGATAATTAATACAGACAAAACGGAAAGGAGAAATGCCATGATCGTACTGGATTACCGGGACAGCAGGCCGCTGTATGAGCAGGTGGCGGAGCGTTTGCGGGAGCTGATGTTTAACGGGGCGCTTCCTCAGGGGTCTCAGCTTCCCTCGGTACGCAGTCTGGCCACAGAGCTGTCCATTAACCCCAATACCATTCAGCGGGCCTATGCCCAGCTGGAGAGGGAAGGATATATTTATTCGATCAAGGGGAAGGGGAGCTTTGTTGCGGATAACAGCCGTATGAAGGCAGGGATCTTGAGAGAATGGAAGAAGGAGTTTGTCTCCTGTGTGAAACAGGGATTGAAGATCGGCATAGGAACAGATGAGATGGAGCATTTGGTAAAAGAAGCCCGGGAACAGCAGGGACAGGAAGGGAGTGGGACAGATGATTGAAGCGGCAGATCTGACCAAGCGGTTTGAAGGTATTACGGCGGTTGACCATATTAGCGCACAGATCCGTGAGGGGAGTGTATTTGGGCTGATCGGTACAAACGGAGCGGGAAAGTCTACGTTTCTGAGGCTGGTCAGCGGTATTTTAAAGCCCGATGAGGGATGTGTCACCATTGACGGCCATGAGGTGTTTGAAAATATAGAGGCAAAAAAGCGTTTCTTTTATATATCCGACGAACCTTATTTTTTCAGCAATTCCACGCCTCTGGATCTGATGAGATATTATCAGAATGTATATCCGGCCTTTGACCAGGAGCGCTTTCATAAGCTGATGGGCAATTTTGGACTGGACGAAAAGAGGAAGATCAATACCTTTTCCAAGGGAATGAAAAAGCAGGCAGCGGTGATCTGCGGTGTGTGTTCGGGAACGGATTACCTTCTGTGCGATGAGACCTTTGATGGATTGGATCCCGTGATGCGCCAGGCAGTAAAAAGTATTTTTGCCGCGGATATGGAGGATCGGAACCTGACTCCTATTATTGCCTCCCACAATCTACGGGAGCTGGAGGATATATGCGACCACGTGGGCCTGCTCCACAAAGGGGGTATCCTCTTATCTAAGGATTTAGATGATATGAAGCTTAATATCCATAAGATCCAGTGTGTACTGGGGGAGGGGAGAGCTCTGGAGGATATTCCCGGACTGGAAATCCTCAAAGCAGAACAGAGGGGAAAGCTCCACACCATCACAGTCCGAGGAAAGAGGGAGGATGTGGAAGAAGCGATGGCTTCCTGTGATCCCGTATTTTTTGAGTGTATCCCTCTCTCCTTAGAGGAAATTTTTATCAGTGAAACGGAGGTGGCTGGTTATGACATCAGGAAAATTATACTTTAAACTGCTGAAGCAGGATATACAGAGGCGGCTGTGGGCTGTTTCTCTTATTTTCCTGGCCTTTTTCTTTACCCTTCCTGTGGGATTGGCGCTGAACATGGAGAACGCCTCCAGAACGAATTATTCCAGGTACAATGATTACGAGCCTTTTGTCCGGGAAATGGGGATAACAGAGGGACAGTATGAGGCGGCTGTCCTGGAGTTCAAAACAAAGGTAGTTGCAGATCAGGCTCAATACGGAAATGGACTGATCATATGCCTGGTGATTGCAGCGGCTGTGGTCTTGGGCGTGTCTGGATTTTCCTATCTGCACAATAAGAGAAAGGTGGATTTTTACCACAGCCTTCCCATTAGGCGGGAGATGCTGTTTACCGTTCAGTATGTATCGGGCATTCTGATCGTGGCAGCGGCTTACGCCGTGAACCTTCTGTTTTTTACAGGGGTGGCCATGGCAAACGGTGTTTCTCCCACACGCTTTTTGGGACTTATGGCAGCGGGTTTTGGGCTGAATCTTCTCTATTACTGCCTTTTGTACTCCGTGGTCATTGCAGCCATGATGATAACGGGAAATATGGTGGTCGGAATGTTGGGAACCGGTGTGTTCTTTTTCTTCCTTCCCTTTGCGTTTTTTGTGATCATCGGATACTGTCAGACTTTTTTTGTCACGGAAGCAGGGATCTTTGGGGACATGAGTACCTGGGGGATGAAGTATCTTTCCCCCTTTGGAGCCTACCTGTTCTCAGTAGAATGGAAGGGGAAGCTGATCAGCCATATCCCTTCCATCCTCTGTACGCTGTTTGCATTTCTGGCCATTACGATGCTGGATCTGCAGATGTACCGCATGAGGCCCTCTGAGGCCGCCGGGAAGGCCATTGCTTTTTCCAGGATCAAAGCGCCTCTGCGGATCCTGATGGTCCTGGGGTTCGGAGCTTCTGGCGGATTGTTTTTCTGGATGCTCCAAAGCAGCCTGGCATGGGGGGTATTCGGAGTGATTGCAGCCGTTGTCCTAAGCCACTGCGTCATTGAGGTCATCTATCATTTCGATTTCAAAAAGCTTTTGAGCCATAAAGTCCAGCTGGTGTTTTGCTTAGGCGTTAATGTCCTTCTTTTGCTCAGCTTCCGCTATGACTGGTACGGATATGATTCCTACCTTCCATCCAGGGAAAAGCTGGCCTCAGCCACCATTGGGATTGGGGAGGATAATGATTTCCTCACTGGCCCTTATATTGAGGTGAGAGAGGACGGGAGGCTGATGAAACGATACGGGAATAGTATGGAGCAGCTGAAGGAGCGGATGGATCTGACAGACGTGGAGCCGGTTTTGGTTATCGCAGAGGAAGGCAGGCGGGAGATACAGGAGAACCGGGATGAGCGTTTGGGGATCCGGCCGCGTATCACAACATTTGCGGCTGGACAAGAGATAATGGCTATCACAGAAAATAAAGATGCTTCTGCGGTGAGCGTCATTGGAGGAGCAGATGGCCCTACCTCTGTTTTCGTGGCCGCTAAGGTTGGGAACAGCCCGGAGGAAGAACCGGACTATGAGAGCTATGTCCAGGTGTGCTGGCATCTTACGGACGGACGCAGGGTAAGCCGGCGGTATCGGATGAAGTTAGGAGCCGTTATGGAGGCTTATCAGGCTCTTTATGAGAATGAGGAATATAAGACAGGAATTTATCCTATACTGGATCGGAAGCCGGAGGATGTGGCTCAGGTAATCTATGAGGAGGGAAAGGATATTTTTAGGATCCAGCCAGACTCAGGAGTAAGAGGAGAGCTGTTAAAGGCCTACCAGGAGGATCTGAGAAATATAACTCTGGATCAGAGAAAAAATGGAACGATCGTCGGCTCCATTACCTTTATGAGCAGCATGGAGGAGCAGTATGTGAAGCAGGAGTATGAGGAGGGAAGGGTAACAGAATCGTTTGGGGCAGTCCCCTATGTGTCGGAGGATACCCATTATTACCGGGAAATATCCCTGAACTGGCCTGTATATGATTCTTTTGCGGAAACGCTGTCACTTTTGAGAAAGCAGGATATTCCGGCCGGAGAACTGCTGCTTCCTGAACAGGTAAAACAGATCCGTGTGGATATGGGAAGCATTCTTTACTGGAAGGATCAGCCTCGCTCAGAGGAAGGGATCAGCCAGCTGCGCTCCATCAATCCAAGGATTGATGAAAAGGGGATCCTGGTGTTTGATCAGCCGGAGGAGATACGGGAGCTAATGACTGCCATAATGGATGAGCAATTTTATGTCATGGATTTTCTGTATCACAGCGGCGATTCCATGGCCTGCCAGATCCAGATTGATGGTGCAGCAGTGGACGGCCGTCTGATAAGGGAACGGATCACGCCGCAGATTGTTTCCCTGTTTGGAGGAATCCTGTGACGCCGGTGAAATAAGCCTGCAAAATGCAGGCTCATACCCAAAAAGGCATGTTCCAGAACGGCCAGCCCTGGGAAGGGCAGCTGGAAACATGCCTTTTTCCTATTTTCATACGAAGGGAAAAAAGGAAACAGATCCGTACGAATGTGCAGGAAGGGTTAAGAGGAGCAGCCGCGGCATCCGCTGCATCCTAAGCCGCCGCCCTGAGGGGATCCAAAGACCTGCTCATGAAGCTTCCGTCCGGTGGGGGTGGCTGCCAGTCCTCCTTCGGCTGTCTCCTTTAAGGCGGAGGACATAGAATCCCCTACCTTCTTCATGGTCCAGATCACTTCATCTGCTGGGATGGCGCTTTCGATGCCTGCCAGAGCCAGTTCGGCAGCGACCAGGGCTCCGGCTACACCGGAAGCATTCCGTTTGATGCAGGGGATCTCTACCAGCCCTGCTACGGGATCGCATACCAGTCCAAGGATGTTCTTGAGAGCAATGGCGATGGCATGCTCGGCCATACGTGGGGTTCCCCCGGCTAACTCTACTACAGCAGCTGCGGCCATAGCTGCGGCAGAACCACACTCAGCCTGACAGCCTCCCTGGGCGCCTGCCAGGCAGGCGTTATTGGCAATGACCATTCCAACAGCAGATGCGGTAAACAGAGACATGACACAGTCACGCTCCGGGATATTCCTCTCCGCCTGCATAGTAAGGACAGCAGCAGGAAGGATACCGCAGCTTCCAGCAGTGGGGGAGGCAACGATCCGGCCCATGGCGGCGTTAAGCTCTGATATAGCCAGGGCGCGGTAGAGAGCGCCGGAGAGGAAGGAGCCGGTCAGGCTTTTTCCGCTTTCCGACATACGGCGCATCCGGTAGGCGCTTCCTCCGGTAAGGCCGCTGGTGCTTTTAAGGTCAGGGTCGCATCCCGGGTCGATGCACTCGGACATGACCTGGTAATTGCGCCGCATCTGTTCATATACAGCTTCCTCTGTCTGCTCCATCTGACGGGCCTGCTGGCTGAGCACCAGGGCAGAGATGGGAAGCCCCTCTTTCTCTGCCGCCGCCGCAATGGAAGCGATGGAGGAGTAATTAAAATCAAATTCCATGAAAAGTTCCTCCTACTAAATATGGTTAAATGGGCTGCAGCATGGTGCTGGAGAATACGTTGGGAAGCACCTTGATCTTATCGTTGAGCTCCTGCCCAAAGCTTCCGTCAATCTCAATGGTCATGATCGCTTCTCCGCCCTTTTTCTGCCTGGAAAGACGGAAGTTGCAGATGTTGACCCCAACGCCTGCCATTACTTCCGTTACAGCTGCAATGGTTCCCGGGGCATCCCGGTGGAGTACGATAAGGGTGGTGTGCTGACCGGTAATGGAAACCTCCATGCCGTTGACCTCTGTGATCAGGATATTTCCCCCTCCGATGCTGCTTCCCAACAGGGAAACCGTATTCCCCTGGCAGTCAGTCAGGGTGACTCTGGCAGTATTGGGGTGGGCTCCGTCAATCTCTCCGGTGGAGATCGTTACCTGAAGCCCCTGTTTCCTGGCAAGTTCCGGTGCGTTGCGGATGCGGCTGTCGTCTGTGGACATGCCCATTATACCTGCGATCAGCGCCTTATCCGTGCCGTGGCCCTTATAAGTTTTCGCAAAGGAGCCGTGGAGCAGGATGTCCGCTTTTACCGCAGGAGCTCCCAGAAGCGCCAGGGTAATGCGGCCGATCCTGGCAGCTCCGGCGGTGTGGGAGCTGGAAGGGCCGATCATCACAGGCCCCAGAATATCAAATACATTCATAATGATTGCCTTTCTCTGTAATCGTAATCGGGCTTTTTGCCACCTTATTATTATAGCCTGAAATTACGGATTAGAAAAGCGGAAAAAAGCAAAAACTCAGCGGTTCTTGCCGTTGACAATCCTTTGTGGGAAAGCTACAATCATATCAACAGATGAGAAGCGGCGTTTATTTTGGAAAATGCTGCCAGAAAAGGGAGGACTGGAACATGATATCTGAGAAAATGCAACCTTTGATCCATAATAATTCAGCCATCAGGGCTATGTTTGAGGAGGGAAAACGGCTGGCGTCTATTTACGGCGCTGAAAATGTGTACGATTTCAGCCTGGGAAATCCCAATGTCCCGGCCCCGGCAGAGGTCAATCAGGCCATCTGTGATATTATCAAGGAGGAGGAGTCCACCTTTATCCACGGTTATATGAGCAATGCAGGCTATGAAGATGTGCGCCAGGCAGTGGCAGAATCCCTGAACCGCCGGTTTGGGACATCATTCCACCAGAACAACATTCTTATGACTGTGGGAGCAGCCAGCGGCCTCAATGTGATCCTAAAGACCCTTCTGAATCCGGAGGATGAGGTTATTACCTTTGCCCCTTACTTTGTAGAGTATGGGAACTATGTGCGCAATTATGATGGGAAGCTTGTGGTGATCTCACCCGATACCAGAGACTTTGAGCCCAATTTGAACGAGTTTGAGGAGAAGATCACTCCCCGCACCAAGGCAGTGATCATTAATACCCCCAACAACCCTACCGGTGTGGTATACTCTCTGGAAACCCTGACAAAGATGGCGGATATTTTAAGGGCAAAGGAGAAAGAATTTGGCACAGCCATTGTCCTGCTGTCAGATGAACCTTACCGGGAGCTGGCCTATGACGGAGTAGAGGTTCCTTATGTGACGAAGGTATACAGCGATACGGTGGTGTGTTATTCTTACAGCAAATCCCTGTCCCTTCCAGGGGAGCGGATCGGCTATCTGGTGATCCCGGATGAGCTTCAAGACAGTGAGGAGGTATTTAATGCAGCGGTCATTGCAAACCGTGTTTTGGGATGCGTAAACGCACCTTCTCTTATGCAGAGAGTCATCAAGCGCTGCCTGGATGCAAAGGTGAATCTGGAAGCCTATGACCGAAACCGGAATCTTCTGTACAATGGACTGGCAAAGCTGGGATTCCAGTGCATCAAGCCTCAGGGAGCTTTTTACCTTTTTGTAAAATCCCCGGAGCCGGATGAGAAGCAGTTCTGTGAAGTCTGCAAGAAGCATCACATTTTAGTGGTTCCCGGAAGCTCCTTCGCCTGCCCTGGATATGTGCGCATTTCCTATTGTGTATCCTATGAGCAGATTGAACGTTCCCTTCCTGCTTTTGAACAGGTGGCAAAGGAATATGGGCTTTAAAACAGCTGTCATTGCGGCAGCGGCCAAGGCATAGATTGGTTTTGCAAAGCCATGGAGGTGAGTTTGATATGGAAGAAAATGGGTGGAAACATTATCTTCGCCTGATATTGAATATTGTGATTCCCCTTGGAGGATGGGCAGCAGCCTGCCTGCTGGGGCCCAAGCTTTTGACATTTTTCATGCCCTTTGTCATTGGCTGGATCCTTGCCATGATCGCAAATCCTTTGGCCCGTTTCCTGGAAAACCGGGTAAATCTGGTGCGCAGGCACAGCTCCATGGTCATTGTGGGAACCGCATTGGCCCTGGTCATTGGACTTTTATATCTTCTCATATCCAGAAGCTTTCTGCTGCTGCGCCGGTTTATCCTGGATCTCCCCGAACTATATGCCAGTATGGAAGGGGAGATCGCCAAGAGCACCGGGCAGCTGGAGCGCCTTTTTATGTTTCTCCCGGATAGCCTCAGGGAGAGCCTGAACCAGTTTACCAGCAATCTGGGAAGCCATGTGGGGACGCTGGTGGAAAAGGTGGCTTCTCCCACCGTAGAGGCGGCGGGAAGCGTGGCTAAGAGCCTTCCGGCAGCCCTGGTGTATACGGTAGTCACTATATTGTCCGCTTACTTTTTTATTGTGGACCGGGAACGGATCCTGGAAATTGTGAGACACCATACCCCACAGTGGGCTTTTCGCTATGTCCTTCACCTGAAGGGGCAGACGCGCCGTCTGATCGGAGGATATTTTATGGCCCAATTTAAGATTATGGCAGTGGTGTGGCTGATCCTGACCGTTGGTTTTATGGTTCTGGGCGTGGGGTACAGTCCGCTTTGGGCGTTTTTGATCGCCTTTTTGGATTTTCTTCCGGTACTGGGAACAGGTACAGCCCTGATCCCCTGGGGATTGGTAAAGCTTCTGGGGGGAGAGTACGCCTTTGCGGCAGGGCTTTTGCTGATCTATGTGCTGACCCAGGTGATCCGTCAGATGATCCAGCCTAAGCTGGTGGGGGATACAATGGGGCTTCCTCCCCTTATGACCCTGTTCCTTCTATATCTGGGATTTAAGGCAGGAGGATTGGCGGGAATGATCCTGGCGGTCCCGATGGGGTTAATCGTCATGGACCTGTATCATTTCGGCGCATTCCAGGGGATGACAGACAGCTTCCTCACCCTTGCGGCTGATATTTCCCGTTTCCGGAAGGAAGGGGGACAGGAGGTTGAGGAGAGAGAAAAATAGTATGAAAAACGTGAGAAATCTGGAGAAAAGAAAGTAAAAATGAGAACGGAAAATAATCTGGATACAGATCAAATCAAAGGGCTGGTTTGGAGGCTTGCTATCCCCTCCATGCTGGCTCAATTTGTGAATGTAATGTACAGCATCGTAGACCGGATGTATATTGGAAACATACCGGAAGTGGGGGCTATGGCCCTGGCAGGAGTGGGGATCTGCGGCCCTGTGGTGACCTTGATCTCCTCCTTTGCCAGCTGGATCGGAGTGGGAGGCGCTCCTCTCATGAGTATACGGCTGGGACAGAAAAATGAAAAGGCAGCGGCCCGTATGGTGGCCAACTGCTTTGCCCTTTTAACGGGAATGGCTCTGGTCATCATGGTAGCGGCATACCTTTTGAAGGATCAGCTTCTTGTCTTTTTTGGAGCAGGTCCCTCTATTTTTCCCTATGCCGATCAGTATATGACCTGGTATCTGGCCGGAACCTTGTTCGCCCTTCTGTCCACTGGAATGAACCAATTCATTATCTGTCAGGGATTTGCCACAGTGGGAATGAAAAGCGTTGTGCTGGGAGCGGTCAGCAACATTGTTCTTGATCCTGTGTTTATTTTCTGGCTGGACATGGGAGTAAAGGGGGCTGCTGTGGCTACTGTTTTGTCCCAGATGGCTTCCTGCGCTTATGTGCTTTTATTCCTTTTTGGGAGGCGGCCGATGGTAAGGATCACCTTTGGGGGATACAGCTGGAACGTTATGAAGCAGGTTCTGACCGTAGGCTTATCCCCATTTTTGATTATCGCCTCTGACAGTCTTTTGATCATTGTTATGAATATGGTGATCAGCAAGTATGGAGGAACAGAGAACAGCGATATGCTCCTCACCTGCAATACCATTGTCCAGAGTTTTATGCTGATGATCACCATGCCTCTGGGAGGGATCACTGGGGGAACCCAGACGATCATGGGCTACAATTACGGAGCAGGGCGTCCGGACCGGATCCGCAGGGCAGAAAAGCATATTGTCCTGTTGGCAGCAGGATTTACAGCGGTTATGTTCCTGATCGCCCAGGTCATACCGGGAGCTTTTGTCATGATCTTTACCCGTCAGAAGGAATATATCCAGGTGACGGAGTGGGCAATCCGCATTTTTACTCTCTGCATTATCCCGCTGGCGGTCCAGTATACGGTGGTAGACGGATTTACGGGAATGGGAATTGCCAAGGTGGCAATCAGCCTTTCCCTGTTTCGGAAAACGATTTATTTTCTGGGAATGATCCTGCTTCCGCAGCTGTTTGGCGTGGAGGCGGTGTTCTATGCAGAGCCGATTTCGGATCTCATTGCCTGTGCCACTTCCACGGTGACCTTCCTGCTGCTCAGCGGAAGGGTATTGGGGGATGGAAAACGGCTGTTCTGATGGGGCAAACGGGAAAGTTACAAAAATTGGAAGTACAGGCTCCAGGAAAATACAGGAGCTGCGGATTTGAAAGAGGGAAGGAGACCGTATGAATATACTGGTAAGCGCGTGTCTTTTGGGATTGGAATGCCGGTATGACGGGAGGGATAACCTGAAGCCGGAGATAAAAAAACTTTTAAGAGAGCACTGTCTGATCCCTGTTTGCCCGGAGGTTATGGGAGGACTTCCTACTCCCAGAGTTCCGGCAGAGCGGGTTGGAGACCGGGTGATAGCCCAAAATGGATCCGATGTGACGGATGCCTATGAAAAAGGAGCCAGGGAGGCTCTGAAGCTGGCGCAGCTTTATGGATGCCAGGCAGCAATCTTAAAGGAGAGAAGCCCATCCTGCGGGGTGGGAGTTATCTATGACGGGACATTTTCCCATACGCTGACAGAGGGAGATGGCGTCGCCGCGTCCTGTCTCAGGAAGAATGGGGTACAGGTGTGGGGCGAGAGCCAGATCAGCCAGTGCATGAGATGGCTGGAAAACGATAGATAGATCAGAAAGGCAAGGTTTATGAAGGAAGAAAAGGAGACGGAGCTGGGAAAGCGCCGCAGCCGCAGCCGGGAGGCTTTTGAGCGGCGCAGGAGGGAGAAAAAAGAGAGGGAAAAAGGAAAGAATACGGAAACAGAAGAGACGGTAGGAAAAGGGTCAGGAGCAGAAGAAACAAGGGTGGAAGGAGTCCATCATGGATCACGGTCCGGGAACAAATGGATCATCCTGATCTCTCTGTCTGCGGCAGTATTTTTCCTTGCCTCTCTTTATATTTGGAAGGCTGTGGGATACCGTGAGACCTACTTCCCCCATACCATGGTGAATCAGATAGACGTATCAGGAAAAACCGTGGAGGAGGTGAAGGATCTTATCTCCCAGGAAGTGAAGGGGTACAGCCTTACCCTGAAACTTAGGGACGGGAAAGAAGAACGGATTTCAGGAGAGCAGTTTGGGCTTCACACCGGTTTTGATGGAAGCTTAGAGGAGATCATGCGCCAGCAAAATCCTTTTAAATGGCCGAGATACCTTTTAAAAGGCCCTTCCTACGACATACAGACCATGATCTCCTATGACGAAGCAAGGCTGAAGAAAGAGCTGGAGGCTTTGAGCTGTTTTGATCCGGAAAAGGCAGTTTGGCCCAGGGACGCTTACTTATCAGAATATATATCAGGAGAAGGATACTCCATTATCCCTGAGGAGGAGGGAACAGCCTTAGATCTCCAGAGGACAGAGGCGATGGCAAAGGAAGCAGTTGAAAGCCTGAAGGGCCAGTTGGATCTGGAGGAAATGGACTGCTATATAAAACCTTCCGTACTCCAGGAAGACCCTGGGCTGATAGAGGCCAGGGACGCCAGAAACCGGTATGTGAATCAGACCGTGACTTATATGTTCGGAGACTGCCAGGAGATCCTTGACGGGGACACCATAAGCCAGTGGCTGGTGGAAAATGGAAATGGCTGTTCCCTGGAGCAGGAAAAGGTCAGGGCCTACGTAAAGGAGC
>CABQJX010000095.1 GCA_902464595.1 uncultured Lachnoclostridium sp.
GATGATGGAGCGCAAGGAGAAGACTGGATATGCGACCGCTGTTTTTACCTTCTCTCCTGACTGGAGCGCCGGCAGGGCGGGCCTCCCACAAACAGTCATTACCACCAGCCAGGAACGGCGGGCAAATATGGAAAAAATGGGGATCGACTATTTGGTAGAGTATCCGTTTACCGAGGAAACCCGTCACATGAAGCCACAGGATTTTGTGAGGGAGATGCTGGCAGGCCGTATGAACGCAAAGGAGATCGTAGTTGGGCCGGACTGCAGCTTTGGCTATCAGGGCGTCGGAGATGTGAAGCTTTTGGAGGAGATGGCCGAAAAGCTGGGATTTCAGGTTTATGTGATCCAAAAAGAACAGGATCTTCAAAGGGACATCAGCAGCACTTATATCCGGGAAGAATTGGATCAGGGGAATGTGGAAAAGGCCAACGCTCTTTTGGGAGAGCCTTACGCCATTCATGGAACGGTGGTTCACGGAAACCATATGGGCGGATCTGTTTTGGGATTTCCCACAGCCAATCTGCTTCCTCCCACCATCAAGCGCCTTCCCCGTTTCGGTGTTTATGCTTCCCAGGTGGTGCTGGAGGAAAAAATCTACCAGGGAGTCACAAATATCGGAAGAAAACCCACAGTGGAGGGAGAAAACCCTGTAGGGGTGGAGACCTTCCTCTTTGACTGGTCCGGGGATATTTATGGGAAAAGCATTGAGGTTCAGCTTCTGTCCTTTATCCGTCCGGAGAAAAAGTTTGGTTCCCTAGAGGAGTTAAAGGAGCAGATCGCACGGGATCAGAGTGCAGCAGCGGCCTATTTCCAGGAAAAGTAGAAAAAACTTTATCTTTACAAGCCCCTTGGTTTATGCTATACTCATTCAGTATGAATTGACGCCAATGCTCGGCTTGCCTGGTGACTCCAGCCGGAAGCCTGGTTTTTGGTGAGTATAAGATATTTAGGAGGAATTATCATGATTTCAAAGGAAAAGAAAGCACAGATCATTGCAGAGTACGGACGTAAGCCTGGCGATACTGGTTCACCAGAGGTTCAGATCGCAATCCTTACAGAGAGAATTACAGAGCTTACCGCTCATCTTCAGCAGAATCCGAAGGATCATCACTCCAGAAGAGGCCTTCTGATGATGGTTGGACAGAGAAGAGGCCTTCTTGACTACTTAAAGAAGTCTGATCTGGAAGGATACCGTGCACTGATCGAGAAGCTTGGAATCAGAAAGTAATTTCAGATCTCATAGGTTTAGGGTGGAGGAAACTCCACCCTATCTTGCATATGGGAGATGAAACTACAGGTATGGGGGCAGAGGGATTCTCCGAGACCGCTGATGTGCCCACAGGGTTCTGACACCTGCGGGCAGATCAGTAGTTTCGGCGTCTTCTGCGGGGCAGGGCAAAGGCCCGCCTGTCCCATACCTTTGTCACAGCAGAGCTGCTTTACCGGCAGCATTACATTTTTAGAAAAGGAGATACCAGTATGTTTAAGAGCTTTAGTATGGATCTGGCAGGCCGCAAGCTGACGGTAGAAGTTGGCCGTGTAGCTGCCCAGGCAAACGGCGCAGCATTTATGCATTACGGCGATACCGTGGTGCTTTCCACAGCTACCGCTTCTGCAAAGCCAAGGGAAGGCATTGATTTCTTCCCTCTCAGCGTAGAGTATGAGGAAAAGTTGTATTCTGTAGGTAAGATCCCAGGCGGATTTAATAAGAGAGAGGGGAAGGCTTCTGAGAACGCAGTTCTCACCTGCCGTGTCATTGACCGTCCTATGCGTCCTCTGTTCCCTAAGGACTACCGCAATGATGTGACATTAGACAATATCGTTATGTGTGTGGATCCGGACTGCAGTCCTGAACTGACCGCTATGCTGGGTTCTGCCATTGCTACCAGCATTTCCGATATTCCATTTGCAGGCCCCTGCGCTACCACCCAGGTAGGTCTTATTGACGGGGAATTTATCATTAACCCTACCTCTGCGCAGAAGCAGGTATCAGATCTTGCCCTGACTGTGGCTTCCACCAGGGAAAAGGTGATCATGATCGAGGCTGGCGCTAACGAAGTGCCGGAAAATATAGTTATCGACGCTATTTTTAAGGCCCACGAGGTAAACCAGGAGATCATCCGTTTCATTGATACGATCGTTGAGGAGTGCGGCAAGGAGAAGCACGCTTATGAGAGCTGTGCGGTTCCGGAAGAACTTTTTGCAGCCATCAAGGAAATTGTTCCTTCTGAGGAGATGGAGAAGGCTGTATTTACCGACGACAAGCAGACAAGAGAGAAAAATATTGCTGAGATCACAGAGAAGTTAGAGGAGGCCTTTGCTGAGAATGAGGAGTGGCTTGCCGTTTTAGGCGAAGCTGTTTACCAGTATCAGAAGAAGACCGTCCGCAAGATGATCTTAAAGGATCACAAGCGTCCTGACGGCCGCGCAATTACTGAGATCCGTCCTCTGGCAGCGGAAGTTGACCTGCTTCCGAGAGTCCATGGATCCGGTATGTTTACCCGCGGTCAGACCCAGATCCTCAATGTCTGCACCCTGGCCCCTCTGTCCGAGGCCCAGAAGTTAGATGGGCTGGATGAAAATGAAACCAGCAAGCGCTATATGCACCACTACAATTTCCCCTCCTTCTCTGTAGGAGAGACAAAGCCCAGCAGAGGTCCGGGACGCCGGGAGATCGGACATGGTGCTCTGGCTGAGAGAGCCCTGATCCCAGTGCTTCCAAGCGAGGAGGAGTTCCCATACGCCATCCGTACCGTATCTGAGACCATGGAGTCCAACGGATCTACCTCTCAGGCAAGTATCTGTGCCTCCACCCTGTCTTTAATGGCAGCAGGCGTTCCGATCAAAGAGATGGTGGCAGGTATCTCCTGCGGCCTTGTAACCGGAGAGACAGACGACGATTATATTGTCCTCACAGATATTCAGGGCCTGGAGGATTTCTTCGGCGATATGGACTTTAAGGTAGGCGGAACAAAGAACGGCATCACAGCCATCCAGATGGATATTAAGATCCATGGCCTGACCCGTCCCATCATTGAGGAGGCCATTGCCAGGACAAGAGAAGCCAGAATGTATATCCTGGATCAGATCATGCGTCCGGTGATCTCCGAGCCGAGAAAGCATTTAAGCCCCTACGCACCTAAGATCAAGCAGATCACCATTGATCCTCAAAAGATCGGCGATGTAGTAGGAAAACAGGGCAAGGTCATCAATAAGATCATTGAGGAGACTGGCGTAAAGATCGATATTACCGATGACGGCGCTGTGAATGTGTGCGGCACAGATGAGGCCATGATCGACCGGGCGATTCAGATCATTACGGGGATCGTTACCGATATTGAGGCCGGAATGGTATTTACCGGTAAGGTTGTCCGTATCATGAATTTCGGAGCATTTGTGGAGCTGGCTCCCAATAAGGACGGCATGATCCACATTTCCAAGCTGTCTGACAAGCGTGTGGGCAAGGTTGAGGATGTGGTAAACATTGGAGACGAAGTGACCGTTAAGGTAATGGAAGTGGATAAGATGGGAAGGATCAACCTGACCATGAGACCCAGCGATCTGGCTGAGTAGGAGGTTGCAGCATGAGCAGAGTAAGGACAAGGTACGCACCCAGCCCTACGGGACGGATGCACGTGGGAAATTTAAGAACAGCCCTGTATGCCTATCTCATTGCGAAACACGAGGGAGGAGATTTCCTCCTTCGCATTGAGGATACGGATCAGGAGCGCTATGTAGAAGGCGCGGTGGAAATTATTTACAGAACTCTGGAGGAAACGGGCCTGATTCATGATGAGGGGCCGGATAAGGACGGCGGATGCGGCCCTTATGTTCAGAGCGAGCGCCAGGCAGCAGGCATCTATCTGGAGTACGCCAAAATGCTGGTAGAGAAGGGAGAGGCTTATTACTGCTTCTGTACGCCGGAGCGTCTTGCCTCCTTAAAGACCACTGTAAACGGTGAGGAGATCATGGCTTACGACAAGCACTGCCTTCATCTGTCAAAGGAGGAAGTAGAGGCGAATCTGGCAGCTGGAATGCCTTATGTGATCCGTCAGAACAACCCAACAACAGGGACCACGACCTTCTCCGATGAGATTTATGGAGATATTACAGTGGACAATTCCGAGCTGGACGACATGGTGCTGATCAAATCTGACGGTTACCCGACCTACAACTTTGCAAATGTAGTGGACGACCATCTCATGGGGATCACCCATGTGGTCAGGGGAAACGAGTATCTGTCATCTTCTCCTAAATACAACCGCCTGTATGCAGCCTTCGGCTGGGATGTGCCGGTATATGTGCACTGCCCTCTGATCACAGACGAGAATCATCACAAGCTCAGTAAAAGAAGCGGCCATTCTTCCTTTGAGGATCTGTTGGAGCAGGGCTTCCTGTCCGAGGCAGTGGTAAACTATGTGGCTCTTTTGGGCTGGTCTCCAGAGGGAAACCGGGAGATATTCTCCTTGGAGGATATGGTAAAGGAATTTGATTACCGCCGGATGAGCAAATCCCCAGCTGTCTTTGATATGACAAAGCTGCGGTGGATGAACGGCGAGTATATGAAGGCCATGGACTTCGACCGTTTCTATGAGATGGCGGAGCCCTATCTGAAGAAGGCGATCACAAAAGATCTGGATCTTAAAAAGATCGCCGCTATGGTAAAGACCAGAATTGAGGTGTTCCCGGATATTGCAGACCATGTGGACTTCTTTGAGGCCCTTCCGGAGTATTCTGTGGATCTTTACACACATAAGAAAATGAAGACCAACAGCGAGACTTCCCTCCAGGTGTTAAAGGATGTGCTTCCCATCCTGGAAGCTCAGGAGGATTTTAGCAACGACGCTCTCTATGCATCTTTGGCAGCCTATGTGGAGAAAGCAGGAGTAAAGACCGGTTATGTGATGTGGCCCATCCGTATCGCAGTATCAGGAAAGCAGATGACTCCGGCTGGAGCTACCGAGATCATGGAGGTTCTGGGAAAAGACGAGTCTTTAGACAGGATCCGCAGGGCAATTGCTCTCCTTGAGGCGTAATATATGGCGTTAAACAATGCGCAGAAACGGGCAGTCTGCCACAAAGAAGGCCCTATGCTGGTTCTTGCCGGACCTGGTTCCGGCAAGACAACCGTTATTACCAACCGGATCCGTTACCTGACGGAGCAGGCTGGCGTATCTCCTTCCCATATCCTGGTGATCACCTTCACCAGGGCAGCGGCCAGGGAGATGCGGGAGCGCTATGAAAAAATGACACAGACAGGGTGTGCTGGGGTTTCCTTTGGAACCTTCCACTCTGTCTTTTTTCTCATTTTGAAGCTGGCCTACCGGTATACTGCAGCAGATATTGTGACAGATGGGGAGCGGATCCGTTTTCTTAGAGAAATGCTTTCCGGAAGGGAAATGGAAGTGGAGGATGAAGGGGAATTTATTTCCTCTGTCCTTGGAGAGATCAGTATGGTAAAGGGAAACCTTGTGGATCTGGATCACTACTACGCAAAGAACTGCTCCGGGGAGCTGTTTAAGGAATTATACAGAGGATATGAGGAACGGCTGAGGAGGAGCCGGAAGCTGGATTTTGACGATATGCTTGTCATGTGCCATGAGCTGTTTTCCCAGAGAAAGGATATTTTATCTGCATGGCAGCGTAAATATCAGTACATACTGATTGATGAGTTCCAGGATATTAGCAGGATCCAGTATGAGATCATAAAAATGCTTGCCTTGCCGGAAAATAACCTGTTCATTGTGGGAGATGATGATCAGTCCATTTACCGTTTCCGAGGAGCCAGGCCGGAGATCATGCTGGGGTTTCAAAAAGATTATCCCGAGGCGGATACGGTGCTGTTAGATACCAATTACCGCTGCAGCCAGCCCATTGTGGAGGCGGCGGGCAGAGTGATAGGCCATAACAAAACACGTTTCCCCAAAGAGATACGGGCAGCCAGAGGCAGCGGGCATCCTGTCATCGTGAGGGGCTGGCCGGACAGTCTGAATGAGGTGGCGGCGATTGCCAGAGAGCTGAAGGAATATCATTCCATGGGAGTGCCTTATGAAGAAATGGCTGTACTGTACAGGACGAATATGGGACCGCGCCTTCTGATCTCCAGGCTGATGGAATATAATATCCCTTTTTATGCCAGGGATGCGGTTCCAAATCTCTATGACCATTGGATCGCAAAGAACTTGTTTTCCTATATACGGGCAGCAAAAGGGGATCTCACAAGAGCCAACCTTCTCCCTATCATAAACCGTCCAAAGCGCTATATCAGCCGGGAAGCGCTGGAGGGAAGCCGGGTCAGCTGGGAGGCAGTAAAATCTTTTTATCAGGATAAAGGCTGGATGGTGGAACGGGTAGAGCAGCTGGAGTATGATCTTGCCATGATCCGGCCTATGGCTCCGGCAGCGGCAGTGAACTACATACGCAAAGCAGTGGCCTATGATGATTTTATCAGGGAGTATGCCCTGGAACGGAGAATGAAGCCGGAAGAACTGCTGGAGGTGGCAGATCAGCTTCAGGAGAGCGGGTCAGGTTTTAAAACATGGGAGGAATGGCTGGCCCATATGGAAGAATATAAAAACCAGCTTCTGGAACAGAGAAAAGACAGGGAAGGGATAAAAGAAGGGGTCAGGCTCATGACCATGCACAGCTCCAAAGGGCTGGAATTTCGAGTGGTTTATATCCTGGACGCAAACGAGGGGGTTACGCCCCACAATAAGGCGGTTCTGGAACCAGACCTGGAGGAGGAGCGGCGTATGTTTTATGTGGCCATGACCAGGGCTAAGGAACGGCTCCATATCTATTACGCCAGGGAGCGCTATCACAAAAAACAGGCTGTATCCCGGTTTGTACAGGAGGCAGAGCAGTGAGAGAAAAGGAAGCAGGAGCAAAGAAAGAGGAAGAAAAAGGGCTTATCCATATTTACTGCGGTGATGGGAAGGGGAAAACGACCGCTGCTATAGGGGCGGCTCTGCGGGCAGCAGGGAGAGGAAAGAAGGTTTTAATTGTTCGATTCTTAAAAAGTGATGATTCCGGGGAGGTAGCTGCCTTTTCTTATGTTCCGGGAGTGACGGTTCTTCCCTGTACAAAAAGCTTCGGGTTTTCCTGGAATATGACTGAGGCAGAGAGAGCAGAGGCGCGCGAGTACTACAGCTGCTTTTTTGAACATGCCTGGAATATGGCAGCAGGAAAAGAAATAAAGGGCTCAGCGGAAAAGCAAGAGGAAACATGGGGGAGAGACGGAAGAGGCTGGGACATGCTCATTTTGGATGAAGCTATGGCTGCCTGTAACCAGGGGTTTATTTCAGAGGAGCGTCTGATACAGGCCCTTTCAGAAAAACCAGATGGGATGGAAGTGATCCTTACAGGGAGAAATCCATCCGCTGCACTTTTAGATCAGGCAGATTATATAACAGAGATGACGATGAAGCGGCATCCTTATGAACGAGGAATCAGAGCCAGGGAAGGGATCGAATATTAACCTTTTCGGTTTTTTGAATGTCTGGATGTCTGCCTTTAAAATACAGAAATCTGCTTGCATTTTTGCATTGAGTTTGATAGAGTGTAATTACAGAACCTGTGGGGACCTGCAAATTGTTTTTCAATAGCCTTTCAAGCCGCCGTTCTATCTGAGCCGGCCGCTTTAGAGCCTGCAGGGTCTTGGAATGGAGATACAAGTTAAAAAATCGAGAAAACAGGAGAAATAATATGGCAGACGAGAGAGAGTTCAATAATGAAGAAGAACAGGAGATGACCGTTACCCTTACTCTGGACGATGATACAGAACTGGAGTGTGTGGTGCTGACCATTTTTGAGGCAGGAGACAGAGAATATATTGCACTTCTTCCGATGGAGGGGGCTGACTCCGAGGAGGGTGAGGTATATCTGTACCGTTACAGCGAGACAGAGGATGGAACGCCCGTTTTGGATAATATCGAGGACGATGACGAGTATGAGATCGTAGCAGATGCCTTTGACGAGATGCTGGATTCTGAGGAGTACGATGAGTTAGTAGGAGAAGACGATCTGGAGGACTAAGATTTTTCAGAGTCTGTGTAACCGTTTGGCCATTGAAGATTCGGAGAGGAAGCTGTATGGCGGAACGGTTAGGAGGCTGTCTGCAAAAGAGAATAGAGAGCTGGCCGCTGGCCTTACAGACATAGGGGGGATCTCGCAGGAGATCCTCTTTTGCATCCTGCCTCTATAAGAGATAAAGCCAAAGACAGGCAAAAACGGCCAAACCGGAGCCTGGCGGCCTGAATGGGAGAATACTGTAAAATGTGGAAAACAAAGCTTGTGTATAGTTGTGAAACTTGTGTGAAGTAATGGAAAAGTAATACGTTTTTTGCTAGAATACTAGACAAGAAAGATGAGAGGGAGGCGCTTTTATGGAGGGCGTAAAAATACTAGTTGTAGACGATGAGGCGAGAATGAGGAAGCTGGTGAGAGATTTCCTTGCAAATAAGGGCTTTTCTGTCATAGAGGCGGGAGATGGTGAGGAGGCTGTGGAGCTGTTTTTTCATCAGAAGGACATTTCGCTGGTGATCTTAGACGTTATGATGCCTAAAATGGATGGATGGGAAACACTGAAAACCATACGCAAATATTCCCCAATACCTGTGATTATGCTCACAGCGAAGGGGGAGGAGAGGGACGAGCTTCAGGGCTTTTCTCTTGGGGTAGATGAATATATTTCAAAGCCCTTCAGCCCTAAGATCCTGGTGGCACGGGTAGAAGCGATCCTGCGGCGCACCAATGGCACTGCTTCCGATTCCATAAACGTTGGGGGGATTTCCATTGACAAAACCGCTCATCAGGTGACGATCGATGGAAAAGAAGTAGAGCTTAGTTTCAAAGAATTTGAGCTCCTCACTTATTTTGTGGAAAACCAGGGGATTGCTCTTTCCAGGGAGAAAATATTAAATAATGTATGGAACTATGACTATTTCGGAGATGCCAGAACCATTGACACCCATGTGAAAAAGCTGCGCAGCAAGCTGGGAGCAAAAGGGGAATATATCAAAACCATATGGGGAATGGGATATAAGTTTGAGGTGAATGAGGAATGAAACATTCGATCCGTTTAAAAATCACTATGATCTTTGTGGGGCTTATGGCAGCAGTGTTAGTAAGCCTCTGGGCGGTGAACAGTTTTTTTCTGGAAAGCTTTTATACCCGGCAGAAGCTGGAGCTTTTGGAGGATTCCTATGAACGTCTTAACAATATTATTATAGAAGGGCGCTTTGAGGGGAACAACCTGACAGAGGATCTGCAAAGCCTATTTTCGTCAGGCGGTGAGCAGACAGAAGCCAGCCGCCTTCTTCGGCTGATGAGCGATAAATATAATACCACTATAGTGATCCAGGACAGCATCACAGGAGGAATGATCCCGCTGGCAAAGGATGGAAAATTTCTGGCAGAGACGCTGCGGCGTTATATCCTGGGGATCAACGATCCCAGGACAGAGACGTTTGTTGATCAGGATAACCATAAGATACAAAAGATTTATGACTGGCGTTCCCAGGGATACTATTTGCAGAGCTGGGGATTTTTTGATGACAACCGGACTATGTTTATTATGTCCATGCCTATTGCCAGCATAAGCGACAGTGTTAGGATCTCCAATGAATTTTTGGCCTATGTGGGATTGGCGGCTCTGATCATTGGGAGCGGGATGGTGTACTATGCCACGAAAAAGGTAGTCTCCCCTATACGCTCCCTGGCCTCCTTGTCTTCCCGCATGTCAGAGCTGGATTTTGAGGCGCGGTACACGGGAAATTTTGAAGATGAGATTGGAACGCTGGGGCGCAGTATGAATATCCTGTCAGAAAAGCTGAAGGATACCATAGAGGAGTTAAAGACAGCCAATCAGAAGCTGCAAAAGGATATTGAAGAAAAAATTAAGATTGATGAAACAAGGAAAGAATTTATCGCGAATGTTTCCCATGAGTTAAAAACTCCCATTGCCCTGATCCAGGGGTATGCAGAAGGGCTGACAGAGGGGATGGCAGAGGATGAGGAAAGCCGCAATTATTACTGCGAGGTGATTGAGGACGAGGCGGAGAAGATGAATAAAATGGTGAAACAGCTTCTCGCTTTAACCGCTTTGGAATTTGGAAATGATACAGCGGTTATGGAGCCCTTCGACATGACGGCACTGATCCAAGGGATACTTTCTTCCGTCCGCATTCTTTTGGAGCAAAAAGAAGTTCAGGTGGAATTTGACCAGGCACAGCCGGTCTGGGTCTATGCAGACGAGTTTAAAATTGAAGAAGTGATCACGAATTATCTGAACAATGCCATGAACCATGCAGAGGGAGAAAAAAAGATACGCATCTGTTTGGAGTACCAGGAGGAAGATGTAAAGGTTACCGTCTATAACACTGGAAAACACATACCGGAGGAGGATCTGGAATATCTTTGGGGGAAATTTTACAAGGTGGATAAGGCCAGAACCAGAGCTTACGGCGGAAGCGGGATCGGTTTATCCATTGTAAAAGCGATTATGGAATCTCATCATCAGGGATACGGTGTGGCCAATGCAGAGGGAGGAGTGGAATTTTGGTTTACAGTGGCCCGCGGGGCAGCACCGGAAGGAAATGAATAAAGGGGAAGAAATGACCGGAAATAAGGAAAAAAGAGAAAAACAAGGGAGAAATAAGAGATAGGAATAGAAAGTAGAAGGCAGAAATTTAAAAGGTAGAAATTAAGAGCAGTATAGAGAAAGTGGGGATTTTACATTGGGATCGGCCGTGTAAGATTAAGGGGCCGTCTTCCGCTGAAAAATCCCCTGTCTTAATCTTAAAGTATAGCTGTTGTCTGACTGGAAAAAGGACTGGAGAAAAAGTGAAAAAATATCTGTCAAGCGTTTTTGAAAATGTCCCGAAAAACTTTAAGTATTAGCCCCGACTT
>CABQJX010000096.1 GCA_902464595.1 uncultured Lachnoclostridium sp.
TATCCGGGACATTTTCATTTGTGATATACTGAGACATTATCATAAATGGCTTATAATGGGGAAACTCAAGAAAAAATGTTCTTGACATTGCTGTCTTACAGTGATAAAGTATTAGCAACAGATTAAGACACAGCATTGAAGGAGAAAAGTAGCAGGATCAAGATGGTTCAGAGAGCGGCCGGTTGGTGTGAGGCCGTCCTATTATCCTGGGAAGATCACCCCTGAGCTTTCAGGCTAAACAGCCAGAATAGTATATCTGTGAGAGAAACAATCGTTTTCTCCAGAGCTTTTCTGGTTCAGTAAGTTTGAACGGTTGATAACCGTTATCTTATCCCATATTGATAGATATGTGGGCGGAGTGGCCGTTTGTTCGGCAATGAAGAGTGGTACCGCAGAGGTTAGAACCTTTGTCTCTTATAGGAGGCAGAGGTTTTTTTGTTTTTCCATGTTGGTGCGTCTTATTCTGCAAATTTTTTCATTGCAGGAGGAAAAGAAAATGAGAGTATTGGAAAAGATCAGTGATTTTTTTGGAACGTACATGGCATTCATCGTTCTGGCAGTGGCAGCTTTAGCTCTGTTTGCCCCGGGAATGTGCCTGTGGGTGCAGACATCCTGGGTTAATTACCTGCTGATGGTGGTTATGTTTGGTATGGGTCTCACCCTGAAGTTAGACGATTTTAAACTGGTGTTTACCCGTCCTAAGGATATTATCGTTGGCTGTCTGGCACAGTTTACCGTTATGCCGATCCTGGCATGGATCCTGGGAAAGGTATTCCAGCTGGATCCGGCCCTGATGGCGGGAGTAGTGCTGGTGGGAACCTGCCCCGGAGGTACTTCCAGCAATGTGATCACGTATCTCTCTAAGGGTGATGTTCCCCTTTCTGTGGGAATGACCAGCGTCAACACACTTTTGGCTCCCTTCCTTACCCCTGCTATCACCTATTTTCTTCTGAGAACGACAGTTACAGTCGATATGGTCAGCATGTTTATGTCCATTGTTAAGGTTGTCATCCTCCCAATTGCTTTGGGTTTTGTTATTAACAAAATGTTTGGAAAGACGACACAGAAAATGGTCAAGGTTCTTCCAAGCGTATCCGTTATCGCTATCTGCCTGATTGTTGCAGCTGTGGTATCCCATAATGCAGAAAAGATCATGAGCACCGGCGTACTGGTATTTGTGGTAGTGATCCTTCACAACCTGTTAGGCTATGCATGCGGATTCCTTGTAGGAAAATTGCTCCAGCTTAACATTGCAAAAATAAAAGCTCTTTCTATTGAAATCGGTATGCAGAATTCCGGGCTTGCAACCTCTTTGGCAGGAACGGCCTTCCCAACGCTGGCTATGGCCACCGTGCCGGGAGCGGTATTCTCTGTATGGCACAATATTTCCGGGGCAGTCCTGGCAAATATTTATAACCGCTGGACAGAAAAGCAGTAATTTCTTGACAATCCGCTTTTTTGCATGATATGATAGGACTCGTTGCAAAGCCCGAAAAATAAGGTCTATAGGGCTTTCCGCCGATTTCCGGCGTAAAATGAATCGAGTGTTCGGGACCTTCCACTCGTAAAACAAAACTAGAGGAGAAAAGTGAATATGAGAGAAAGCAGCAAGAAACAGTACTATTTGGCCTACGGGGCAGCCATCGCGGCTGTATATGTGGCTTTGACCATGGCGTTTGCCCCGATCAGTTTTGGAGCGATCCAGTTTAGGATCTCTGAAGCGTTATGCGTTCTGCCGTATTTTACCCCGGCAGCGATCCCTGGTCTTTTTGCAGGATGTTTTTTATCCAACCTGCTGATGGGAAGTCCGTGGGATATGATATTTGGCAGTCTGGCTACCTTGATCGGAGCTTTGGGATCCTGGTATGTGAGAAGGAACAAATGGTGTGTGTGCATTCCGCCGATCGTATCGAATGCTGTCATTATCCCATGGGTTCTGCGCTATGCTTACGGTTCACCGGATCTGATCCCGGTAGCGATGGTGACGGTGGGGATCGGAGAGATCCTGGCTGTAGGAGTGCTGGGAAATGTACTGCTGGCAGCCTTGACCCCTTACAGAAATCTGGTGTTTAAGGGGCAGGCAGTATAAAAATAAGCGGGCGGGCCTTTTTATAAAGAACGAAATTTTCAATGGAACCGCAGAGATTGCGGTTTACCGGCTTGCCGGCGAAGGGTAACAGATAGGGAAATGTCTAAGGGCATTTCCCTATTTTTATCTGGTATTTCCATTTTTTTTTGATATAATGTAACTGTTCAGGGGGGAGCAGGCTCCTGTTCGGTAAAAAAGGAATAGATGGTATCAAAAGGTATGAAGGAAAGGAATACAGAATATGTATCAGATTGATTTTCATAAACCAGAACATATACATTTTATCGGGATCGGCGGGATCAGCATGAGCGGGCTTGCTGAGATCCTTTTGGAGGCAGGTTTTACGGTATCTGGATCCGATGCACATAAGTCCGGCCTGACGGATCATTTGGAGGAAAAGGGAGCCAGGGTTTACTATGGGCAGCGGGCTTCTAACCTGGACAAGGAGCCAGGGATCAGCGCTGTGGTATATACGGCAGCAATCCATGAGGATAATCCGGAATTGGCGGCAGCCAGGGAGCGGAATATCCCTATGCTTTCCAGAGCAGAGCTTTTAGGAGAGCTTATGCGCAATTACAGGCATGCGGTAGCGGTAGCGGGGACTCATGGAAAGACTACCACCACTTCGATGATCGCAGATATTCTTCTGGCCGGGAATATGGATCCTACTATTTCGGTAGGCGGGATTTTAAAGGATATTGGCGGAAATATCCGGGTGGGGGGAGAGGATCTGTTTGTCACAGAGGCGTGTGAATATACCAACAGTTTCCTTTCCTTTTTCCCTACCATTGAGGTGATCCTCAATGTGGAGGAGGATCATTTGGATTTTTTTAAGGATATAGAGGATATTCGCCATTCCTTCCGGCTATTTGCCGAAAAGCTTCCTTCCTCCGGCCTTCTGATCGTCAACAGCGGCATTGATCATCTGGAGCAGATTACGGATGGACTTCCCTGTAGGGTGATTACCTTTGGAAAGGACAGTTCCAGTATGTATACAGCCCGGAATATTACTTATGACGAGTATGCACGGCCGTCTTATGACCTGATCGTGCAGGGAGAGATGGTAAGCCGTGTTACTCTGGGGGTTACAGGAGAGCATAATGTATATAATTCCCTGGCAGCCATTGCAGTGGCCCTGGAGCTGGGAGAGGGGTTTGATGCAGTTATGGCAGGGCTCTGCCGTTTTACGGGAACGGACCGGAGGTTTGAGAAGAAAGGGGAGATCGGCGGAATTACCGTGATTGATGATTATGCCCATCACCCTCAGGAAATCCGCGCAACCCTGGCAGCTGCTAAAAATTATCCTCACAGAAAGCTGTGGTGTGTATTCCAGCCCCACACCTATACTAGGACAAAGGCGTTTTTAGATTCGTTTGCAAAGGAGCTGTCAGCAGCAGATGAGGTAATCCTGGCAGATATTTTTGCAGCCAGGGAAACGGACACTCTGGGAGTTTCCTCCAGGGATGTGGCTGAACGCATTGAAAAGCTGGGAACGAAAGCTCATTATATTCCTTCCTTTGATGAGATTGAAACATTTCTTTTGGAAAATTGTGTTCCAGGCGACCTGTTGATAACTATGGGGGCCGGAGACATTGTAAAAGTTGGAGAAAAGCTTTTGGGACAGTAGTTATCCACAGTATCCACATAGTTTTCAACATTTTATGTAAAGAAACTATGTGGATTTTTTGTCCCTGCGATGAGAGTAGGAACAAGTCGAAAAAGGTAGATTTTATAAGGAAAAAAGGGAGGGGGAAGTCGAAATGGATCGAAAGGAGATTCCATTTTTCCACATTTTCCACAATATCCACAATTCATAATGTGCACAAATAGCTCCTATTTCCTTTTAGATGTGTATGTGGTATGATAGAAGAAGCAAGGAGTGTTGGAATGATGAAGGACAGATGGAGTGTGCCAGTGACGGCCGTGGCCAATGAATTTATTGACAAGCACATGGCAGCAGCGAATGGGGAGTATGTAAAAGTGTATCTGTATGTCCTGCGCCATCAGGGGGAAGACATCACCATAGAACGGGTGGCCGATGCGCTGAACCATACGGAGTCGGATGTGAGAAGGGCTCTTTCTTATTGGAAAAAGGCAGGGGTTCTTATGGAATCTTCCGGGAGACGCCCGGATAAGCAGACCGTATCCGGAAATCGGGAAGGATTAGAAGAACGGAAGTCAGAAGGCCTGAGGCAGCAGGAGCTGTCAGACAGGAGAATAGGCTCTGAAGCAGACGGGTCTGGGCAGGCTGAGGACTTTCCTGTTTACTCTGCGGATCAGGTGAGCCGCCTGGCTCAGGATGAGGAGTTTTCCCAGCTTCTCTATATTGCGCAGAAGTATATGAATAAGGTTTTTACCCCTAGGGAATGTCAGATTTTTGCATATCTCTATGAAGGGCTTTCTATGAGCAGTGAACTTCTTGAATATCTGGTGGAATATTGCGTGCAGAATGGACACTTTTCTATGCGCTATATTGAGACGGTAGCTATGAGCTGGCATGAGAGAGGGATCAGGACAGCGCAAGAGGCAAAGGATTACAGTTCTTCCTACAACCGCGATTCCTTTGCGGTGATGAAGGCTTTTGGGATTAATGACCGCAAACCGGCGTCCTCAGAGCAGAAGATCATGGACAAATGGTTTGGGGATTATGGATTTTCCAGAGAGCTTGTGCTGGAAGCCTGTGCCAGGACGATCACGGCGATCCATACCCCCAGCTTTCAATATGCGGATAAGATCCTGTCGGAATGGAAAAAGGCCGGAGTGAGACGGTTGGCCGACCTGGAAGCTTTGGACAGCAGGCGGTCTGCAGCGCGTCAGGAAAATGAGGAAATGCGGGACAAGCGTCTCCAGAAATACGATTCCGCTATCGCTGCCGGACAGAATGCAAAGAGAAACAGCAATAACCAATTTCATAATTTTAAGCAGCGCGATACCGACTACGATGCCCTGGTTTTAAAGCAGGTGCAGGAGTGGGTTGGACAGCAGCCATAGGGAGGTGAAGCATGGCTTTAAGCAATTCTCAGTACGATGCGATCATGCGGGAGTACGGGAGACAGCAGATTGAGAATCAGCATGATCTGGAGGAAAGGCGCAGGCAGGTTTATGAGAGGCTTCCAGTCATAAAAGAACTGGAGCGGGAGATTGCAGAATGTTCTGTAGCCTGTGCAAAAAAGCTTTTGGAGGGAGAGCCGGGAGTGTTGGAGCGGCTGCGTGGGGAATTAGCAGATCTTCGGGAACAGAAAGCCCTTTTGATCCGTGCAGCAGGATTTCCGGAGGATATGTTGGAGATGCGCTATCGCTGCCCGGATTGCCAGGATACGGGAATGATCAATGGAAAAAAATGTCATTGTTTTTTGCAGGCTCAGATGAAACTGCTCCACGCCCAGTCCAATCTTGGCCAGATACTGGAGCGGGAAAATTTTTCTTCCCTGACCTTTGACTATTACGATGACAGTCAGGTGCTCCCCCAGCTGGGGATCACTAACGCCGCCTACATGCGCCGGGTAGTTAAAGGATGCCGCCAGTTTGTGGCGGAGTTTGACCGGAAACATGAGAATCTCCTGTTTACAGGAAGTACTGGGGTCGGCAAGACGTTTCTCACCAATTGTATTGCAAAGGAGTTAATGGATTCTTATCATTCGGTCATCTATCTGACAGCCAGCGATTTATTTGAAGTTTTTTCAAAGAATAAGTTCAGCTATGACAGTGGGGAGGACATGAGGGATATGTACCGGTTTGTCCTGGACTGTGATCTTTTGATCATTGACGATCTGGGAACGGAGCTGAATAACAGCTTTACTTCATCCCAGCTGTTTTACTGCATAAATGAGAGAATGAATATGAACCGAGCTACCATTATTTCCACAAATCTGACGGTGGCCAGGCTTCGGGATTCCTATACAGACCGCGTTACCTCCCGCATTATGAGCAGCTACCGGATCATTCCTCTCTATGGAAGCGATATACGTCTCTTAAAGCGGCCTTGACGAAAGATGAACAATAATGGTATAAAGATATAAGCCGCCTGTCTCGGACAGGCTTTTGGAAAAAACAGGAGGAAGAAAACCATGTTGTACGAGGAAAAGATTATTGAAACCATTCCCGTTGGCCCCCTGGGGCTGATTCCTTTAAAGAGCTGTATGGAGTTAGGCAAAAAGGTAGATGCCTATCTGGTAGACTGGAGGAGAGAGCGGGAGAGCGAGCATAAATCCACCATAGCTTTTTCAGGCTATCAGAGAGACAGCTATATCATCAATGCAGCTACTCCCAGATTTGGTTCCGGCGAGGGAAAAGGCCTTGTGACTGAGTCTGTGAGAGGCGACGATCTGTATATTATGGTAGATGTATGCAATTACAGCCTGACCTACTCTCTTTTTGGAATGACGAATCATATGTCTCCGGACGATCATTTCCAGGATCTGAAGCGGGTGATCGCAGCTGCAGCGGGAAAGGCTCATAGGATCAATGTGATCATGCCATTTTTATATGAAAGCCGTCAGCACAAGCGCTCTGGCCGGGAGTCTCTGGACTGTGCCCTGGCTTTAAAGGAACTGGTAAATATGGGTGTGGAAAATATCATTACGTTTGATGCCCATGATCCAAGGGTTCAGAATGCGATCCCTCTCCACGGATTTGAGACGGTACAGCCAATTTACCAGTTCTTAAAGTATCTTTTGAAGAATGAAAAGGATCTCCGGATTGACAGTGACCATATGATGGTGATCAGCCCTGATGAAGGGGGAACTGGCAGAGCCGTATATTTTGCTAATATGATGGGACTTGATATGGGTATGTTCTATAAACGCCGTGATTATACCAGGATCGTGGACGGAAGAAATCCGATTGTGGCCCATGAATTTTTGGGATCCAGCGTGGAAGGTAAGGATGTTCTGATCATTGATGATATGATCTCCTCCGGAGAGAGTGTTCTGGACGTAGCGAAGGAGTTAAAGCGCAGAAAGGCAGGTAAGGTCTTTGTATGTGCTACTTTTGGACTCTTTACAAGCGGTCTCAGCAAATTTGATGAGTACTACGAAAAGGGTATCATTGACAGGATCCTGACTACAAACCTTGTATATCAGACGCCGGATCTTCTTCAGCGTCCGTATTATATTAATGTGGATATGAGCAAATACATTGCCCTTATCATTGACAACCTGAATCATGATGCTTCCCTCAGCGATCTGCTGACTCCTACCAAGCGGATCAATAAGCTGTTAAATCAATATCGCAGCTTATAGGAACGGAGCTGAACTGCGAAAGGAAAGCAGATGGCGGAAAAACGGTTTCGGAGCAGGGTATACTGGCTTACCTTCCTGTTCAGCCTGTTAGTTATATGGGCTCATTCCTTTAACGCAGAGCTGTTTTTAGGAAGGTCGCCCCAGGCGGCCCTGGCAGACAGGATAGAGAGGATACTGGGAGAAAACCTGGGACAGATTGCTGTCCCTGGTTTTTTCATGGTGTCCTCTTATCTGTTTTATAGGAATTTTTCATGGGAAAAACTTCTGCCAAAATGGAGATCCCGGTGTAAAAGCCTTCTTATTCCTTATGTTCTATGGAATTTCCTATATTATGCGGCTTATATCCTGATCACCAGGCTTCCTGGCATCAGCCTGGTGGCAGGGCGGCAGCCGGTTCCCTGGAGCTGGGAATCCCTTATAGATGCAGTGTTTTTTTATACGTATAATCCAGTGTTCTGGTATTTATTCCAATTGATCCTTCTGGTAGCAATGGCTCCCCTCATCTATTGTGTGATGAGATGGACCGTCGGGGGAGGCGGGAATCTGCTTTTTCTTGCTTTCTGCCTGTGGAAGGGATATTCCTTTCCCCTTGTCAATCTGGATGCGCTGTTTTATACTTGTTTTGCAGCCTGGTTCAGTCTTCACAGAGAGAGTTGGGCCAGAAAAATAGAAGAACCGTGGGAAAATCGGAGGATCAGTATTGCAGTCTTCTGTTTTTGCTTGTCCTTAGGCGTTCTCCTGTATCTGAAGCTTCCGGGAGCCCCTTTATGGCTCAATCCTCTGGGAACCGTTCTTGTGCGCTTATGGGGTGTCAGCCTTACTGCCTTTTGTGTGAAGAACTTTCCCTTTCCTGAGGCCAAGGAAGTGATGAAGCATAATTTTTTTCTGTATGCCATTCATTTTGCTTTTGTGCGTCTGATCAACAAAGCTGCTGCCTTTTTTCTGCCCCCAAGCCTTTTTCTGGCTCTGGTATTATTTCTTTCTATGCCTTTTTTTATGGTCATCATCAGCGAGGTCATAGGAAGGGGGATGAGGCGGTTTGTTCCAGGGCTCTGCCGCGTGTTGTGCGGCGGCCGGTAGGAGAAAGGAAAATTCTTTTTCCTGTCTGGATTTTCCCATGGCTGAACCGGTACAAAAATGCGGAAAAGCAAGAAATCATTCTTGCTTTTTGGTTCCTTTTGTGCTATTCTGAGTTTACTTCCGCAGCAGTTCTGCTGCGCCGTACAGGGCGGTTCTGCCCAGATCCCACACGTATTTTATTTACATTTTTTCCCAAATATGTAACGGTTCAGCTGTATCTCCATGATTGAATGGGATTATATAAACGAAAGGATTGTTGGAGCGTTCAAACAGCAGGAAATGGAAAGGAATTAGAGGTTGACATTTTGCAGAAAGTGTAATATGATGTAACTAAGTTAGAACATTTGTTCGTTTTAGGCATAGGAGGATACGATGGCCAAAGAAGAAAAGAGTAATGTGATCAATCGCGATATGAATCGGGAAGAAAAATTAAAAGCCCTGGATGCGGCGCTGACTCAGATCGAGAAGGCATATGGAAAGGGCTCTGTGATGAAGCTGGGAGATTCCAGCGCGAATATGAATATTGAGACGGTTCCAACAGGTTCTCTCAGCCTTGATATTGCGCTGGGACTTGGGGGGGTTCCTAAGGGGAGGATTGTGGAGATTTACGGCCCAGAGTCTTCCGGTAAGACTACCGTTGCCCTTCATATGGTAGCGGAGGTGCAAAAGAGAGGCGGGATCGCAGGGTTTATCGATGCGGAGCATGCCCTGGATCCTGTCTATGCGAAGAATATTGGAGTTGATATTGACAATCTGTATATTTCCCAGCCGGATAATGGAGAGCAGGGATTAGAGATTGCTGAAACGATGGTGCGTTCCGGCGCTGTAGATATTGTGATCGTAGACTCTGTGGCGGCTCTTGTCCCTAAGGCGGAGATTGATGGGGAGATGGGGGATTCCCATGTAGGACTTCAGGCCCGGCTGATGTCCCAGGCTCTGAGAAAGCTTACTGCCGTTATCAGTAAGTCCAACTGTATCGTCATCTTTATCAATCAGCTGCGCGAGAAGGTGGGCGTGATGTTTGGAAATCCAGAGACGACTACTGGAGGGCGCGCACTGAAATTTTATTCATCCGTCCGTATGGATGTGCGCAGGATCGAGACGCTCAAGCAGGGCGGAGATGTGGTTGGAAACCGCGTCCGCGTGAAGGTAGTGAAGAATAAGATCGCGCCGCCTTTCAGGGAGGCAGAATTTGATATTATGTTTGGAAAAGGGATCTCCAAAGAGGGAGATATTCTGGATCTGGCAGTAAAGGAAAATATCGTGGAGAAGAGCGGCGCTTGGTTTGCATATGGCGGTGTAAAGATCGGACAGGGCCGTGAGAATGCGAAGACCTATTTAAGTGAGCATCCGGAAGTATGCGCGGAAGTGGAAGCTAAAGTAAGGGAAAAGTATGAACAGAAAGCAGCTGAGAAGGACAAGGATCCAGCCCGCTTAAAGGATGAAAAGCCGGCGGAAAGCCTGGAGGAGCCGGAAAAGCTGGAAGAGGCTGAGATCCTGGATCGTGCTGAGGATCTGTCCTCTGATCTGTCATGATGATCCAGGGTATCGTTTCCGTGGACAAAAGAAAGTGCAAAGTCTTCCTGGAGGAAGGCTTTGCCTTTCTTTTATATAAGAGCGAGGCGGAACGATACGGTATAAAAGAGGGGGAGGAACTGTCTGATCCTGTTTACAGGAAGCTTGTGGAGGAAGTGTTAAAGCCCAGGGCAAAGGAGTATGCCCTATATCTTTTGGGAAGCTTTGGCCGGACAAGTAAGGAGATGGAGGGAAAGCTGCAAAAAGCAGGGTATCCCCCGGAAGTATGCGGTTTTGTGATGAAGTTTCTGGAAGAATACCGTTTACTGGATGACAGGGCCTATGCCTCCAGCTATGTGCGGACTTATGGAAGGAAAAAGAGCAAAAGGCAGCTGATCTATGAACTGCAGCAAAAGGGGATCTCTTCCCAGATCGTGGGGGAAGCTCTTTTGGAAGAACCTATTAACGAAGAAGAATGCGTCAGGGAAGCGCTTTGCAAGCGGCTGAAAGGGAGAACAGAGATCTCGTATGAGGAGAGAAACCGATTGGGGGCGTGGCTTGGGAGAAAAGGGTATTCTTTTGATGTGATCAAACGGGTTTTCAGGGAGTTTTGTGACTGATCTTTTATGGGGGAGGTATGGCGCAAAGAGCTGAAATACAAAGATCTATTTGTCTATATTGTCTGTGTACATGGGAAAATAAGGGGAAGATACTTGACATAATTCTGAAAAAAGTATAAAATTAATA
>CABQJX010000097.1 GCA_902464595.1 uncultured Lachnoclostridium sp.
TTCCGGGGGCTCCTACCCGCTCCAATCCGATCTCCTCCAGGATCTCAGCCACACTGTCCCCTACAGATGGAGTGGGGGCTAAGGACAAGTCAATGATCCCAAATGGGATCCCAAGACGTTTGGATGCCTCCTGAGCCACCAGCTGTCCCACACGGGTGATCTTAAAGGCTGTCTTTTTGATGGTCTCGCAAAGCACCTCAAAATTAGCATCACGCACCTTCTCCAAGGCCACCTTGACTACGCCAGGGCCGCTGACGCCTACATTGATGATGGCGTCCGTCTCTGTAACGCCATGGAAGGCTCCTGCCATAAATGGATTGTCATCGGGAGCGTTGCAGAACACCACCAGCTTAGCGCAGCCCAGAGAATCGTGGTCTCTGGTTGCCTCAGCCGTCTCGCATACGATCCGTCCCATCAGCTCCACGGCATCCATGTCAATCCCTGTCTTTGTGGAACCCACATTGACGGAGCTGCATACCCGCTCTGTCTGAGACAGCGCCTGAGGGATAGAAAGGATCAAATTCTTATCTGCACGGGTCATCCCCTTGCTCACCAGGGCAGAGTAGCCGCCGATAAAGTTGACGCCTACCTCCTTAGCTGCCCGGTCCAAAGTCTTTGCGATGGCCACAAAATCCTCCGGACGCTTGCAGGCAGAACCGCCCACAAGGGCAATGGGAGTCACGGAAATCCTCTTATTTACGATCGGAATACCGAAATCTGCTTCAATATCCTGGCCAGTGGATACAAGATCCTTGGCCAGGGTAGTGATCTTTTTATAAATCTTCTCATTCAGTGCGTCCAGATTACTGTCCACACAGTCCAACAGGCTGATACCTAAGGTAATGGTCCGCACGTCCAATTTTTCGTGCTCGATCATGTTATAGGTCTCATTTACCTCATACATATTTACATTGATCATGGCTTTTATTCCCCTTTTACCCTAGATTCTGTGCATTTTAATAAAAATATCTTCTCTCTGGATCTTGACGCTTACACCAATCTCCTCACCGATGGCCTCTAACTCCTCTGCCACCTGTCCAAAGGATTTCTCAATATGCTCTACATCCACCACCATCATCATATTGAAGAATCCTTTTACGATCGTCTGGGTAATATCCAGTATATTGATGTGATTTTCTGCCAGGTAGGTGCACACGCCTGCTATAATTCCTACCCTGTCTTTTCCTACTACTGTAATGATCGCCTTATTCATCTTTTTTCCTCCCAATTTGATCTGTTTATTGTGATTTTGTAAACATTCCCATTGACCCAAACATCTTTTATATAGATACAACCTCGCTCATAACATCCCTTCCTGCCACGGAAATAGAAAAGTCGGAGGCTCCGTACGGGCTGTCCCCCTGGTCGATCTCAAGGCGGACTGTCTCATAGGCCAGCTCCTCGCAATTATTTTCCTTACTGAGATGCCCCAGGAAAATCTTTTTTAAGCGGTCATGAAGGATCCGGCTCAAAAGCCGCCCCGCATTCTCGTTGGATAGATGGCCGTGATCCCCCAGGATCCTGCGCTTCAGATAATAAGGATAAGGCCCTGCCTCCAGCATCCGCACATCATGGTTGGATTCTAAAAGCAGCGCGTCAAGTCCTGTGAGATGGTCAATGATATATTGGTCATAATGCCCCATATCTGTAGCCACTGCTACCGATTTGTCTCCGCTCTGAACCCGGTAAGCCACCGGATCCGCCGCATCATGGTCGATACGGAAGGGCTTGACTAAAAGATCCCCCACCATAAAATCATGATCCGGACAAACCGGCGTCAAAAGCCCCCGGTCAAATTTCCCAAGGCTTTCACAGGCTGCAATCTCATCCAGCGTTTTCCTGGTCCCATAAACAGGAACCCCATACTTTCTCGATAACACGCCCAAGCCCTTGATATGGTCGGAATGTTCATGGGTAATGAGGATACCCGTCAAATCTGTGCCTGTAAGGCCAATCTCATTCAGCCCCTGCTGGATCCTTTTGTTGCTGATCCCCGCATCCACCAGAAGATGAGTGCTGTCGGATCCTATATAGATACAATTGCCGCTGCTTCCGCTGGCAATGCTCATCATTCTCATATGCTACAATCCTTTGCTGTCATTATTTAGAAAGAAGCCTGCGGATCTGTTCTTCCGTTTCCTGAAAGCTCCCGCTGTTGTCGATCACCGCATCGGAAAAAGCCCGAAACTCCTCATCGGAAGCCTGACTCCTCATCACGCTCTCCGTCTTGCTGCGGGAGTATCCCCTGCCCTCTTCCAGGCGGTTTGCGCGCACTTCCCTCGATGTATAAACATACCATATTTTTGTACAATTGTCACGAAATACTTTTGAAAGGACAGCTGCCTCCACCACAACCTGCTTCTCCTCACATTCTCTGGCTTCCCGGAAAACTGCCTCCCACACCAATGGATGGATTAGTCTGTCCACCTGCTCCCTCAGACAGGGATCTGAAAAGATCCGTTCTGCCATGGCAGGGCGGTTTAAGGAACCGTCCTTTTGCAAAATTTCAGCCCCCATCAGCTTTTCCAGCTGGAGCAGGCAGCTTCCTCCCGGCTCCATCAGCCTTTTTGCTGCCAGATCGGCCTGGATCACATAAAATCCATATTGCTTTTCCAGAAGCTTTAGTATACGGCTCTTTCCGCTTCCCACGCCTCCGGTAATGCCTAAAATAAACTTAGCCCCGGTATTCTGATCCCCTTCCACCAGAAGCGCCTCCTTCCTTTATTTCGCGTCAAACCAGGATTCTCCTACCTCTGCCTGAACCTCCAGCGCCACCTTCAGATCTGCCGCATGCTTCATTTTATCTGTCAAGATCTCCTTCACTGCCTGGATTTCATCTTTGGCTGTCTCAATCAGCAGTTCATCATGGATCTGAAGGACAATGCGGGATTTTAACCCCTGCCTGCGCAGCTCGCGGTCCACTGCGATCATCGCAATCTTCATAATATCCGCCGCGGTTCCCTGGATAGGGGAATTCATTGCCACCCGCTCTCCAAACTGCCTGCGCATAAAATTCGATGAGGACAGCTCCGGGATAGGCCTCCTTCTTCCATACAGGGTAGTCACATACCCCTTTTCCTTCCCCTCTGCTACCAAGCCGTCCAAGAAGGCTTTGACACCCGGATATGTTTCAAAATAATTCTCAATATATTCCATGGCCTCCTTGCGGGAGATGCTAAGGCCCTCGCTGAGGCCAAAGGCGCTGATCCCATAAACGATCCCAAAATTCACTGCCTTGGCATTGCTTCTCTGCAGCGCAGTCACCTGATCCAAAGGAACATGGAATACCTGGGAGGCCGTAATAGCATGAATATCCTGGGCAGAACGGTAAGCCTCCACGAGACGCTCATCCCCCGACATATGGGCCAGGATGCGCAGCTCGATCTGGGAGTAATCCGCATCCACAAACACATATCCTTCCTTTGGCACGAACACCTTGCGGATCTCCCTTCCCAAAGCCATGCGCACCGGGATATTCTGAAGATTCGGCTCTGTACTGCTGATCCGCCCCGTGGCGGTTATGGTCTGGTTGAATTTTCCATGGATCCGCCCGTCTTCCCCGATATAAGCGGCCAGCCCTTCCGCATAGGTTGAGTTTAACTTTGTCAGCTGGCGGTAATCCAGAATCTTTTGGACTACCGGATAGTCAGGCGCCAATTTTTCCAGCACATCGGCGGCAGTGGAATAGCCGGTCTTTGTCTTTTTGCCTCCGGGCAGCCCCATTTTTTCAAACAGGATCTCCCCCAGCTGCTTGGGGGAATTAATGTTAAATTCTATCCCTGTATCCTGCCAGATTTCCTGTTCCAGCCGGACAATATCTACCTTCAAACGGCTGCCGTATTCTTTCAGGCTCTGGCGCTCTACCTGTATCCCCTCCTGCTCCATATGGTACAAGCTGTAGATCAGGGGCATCTCAATGGTTCGATAGAGGGCATCCATACCTGTTTCCTTCAGCTTTTCCTCTAAAATGGAGGCAGACCTCCAGGCCACATAAGCCATATATCCTCCGCAGAGGATCCCCCTCTCATCTCTCCGCGCAAAGGCTTCTCCCAGCTCTTCCTTTCCCAAAAGCTCCTTTCTGGAAGGGAGGGAAAGTCCTAGATAATCAGAGGCCAGCTCCTCATAATCATAAGCAGCCTTCAGCGGATTTAACAGGTAACCTGCCACCCCGGCATCGCAGACAGCTGCCGTATCGTCTAAATCCAGATAAGGGAGCATGGATTTCAGATCTAACACCCATTTTTTTCCCTGTCCGCTGCAAAATTCCCTCAAATGCTCCAGAAGAAATTTCCCAGAAATCTCCGATCCTGTCTGTATACAGAAAATCTGATCCTCCCCCATGCAGAGAGCCAGACCCGCCGCAGAAGGAATCGGCTGACAGGCAAAGTCAAAGGACAGCTGCCCCCCTTCCTCCCATTCTCTTTGGCGCTCTAACGTCCCCAGCAGAAGCTGAAAGCCCGCTGTTTCGGCCAAAGAAGCCTCCCGGAAGATCCGTTTCACTTCTTCCTTCCCCGTCACAAGGGTAATCCTGGACCGAATCTGCTCCGCCTTATCCTCCGGCTGCTCGGATGCCTCCCCAAATCCAAAAATTTCTGCGCCCAGATCGTCGAAGGAAAATCCCTCCTGTAAAAACCCTTCCTGTGAAAATCCCTCTTTTGATCCCTCTTGCAAAAATCCCTGTCCTTCCCTGTCATGGATTAGGCCAAAGCCGTTATCCTCTGTCTCCGGCTTTAAAGTTACGGACAGCAGACGACCAAGATAGGAGGCTGCTTTCTCCTCAAAACCATCTCCCAGCCGCGCCGCCTCACCTATAGGAAGATCCATGTCCTTGCTTTCAGGGACGCGATACCGTTTCAGCTCCTCCTCCATGGCAGGATAATAAGTCTCTACCGCTTTCTTTACACTCTCCGGCCTCAGGCTGCCTCTATGATCCCAAAGATTTTTTAAAGAGCGGTGCTCCTGCAGCAGCTTTAATGCCCTTTTCTTTCCAATCGAGGAAGACCAGGGCATGATCCTGCCATCTTCCCCCGAAAGTGCCAGATAATCCGGAAATTCCCCAGGCTTTAACCCGTACTCCTGCCATAATTCTTCCGGACCCCAAAGGCGGAGCTCCTCTCCCTGAGCGCCTAGATAGGGAGTTAAAATGTGGATCGTTTCCTCTGCCAGGCTAAGCACAGAACGATCGGCGGATAAAAGAGCCGTCTCTCCCCCCAGCTTCTTCCAGCTTCCCGCTGCAAAAGCCAGAGTATCAAACCGGCCATGGCCAGGACTGCAAAAAATTGGGATCCCCAATATCCGGCATCCCTCCTCTGCCCATCTTTTTCCTTCCTTTAAAGAAGGATTGTCCTCTTTTCCATCAAAAACCACAGCGCAAATATTGGCCTGCTCTTTCTTAACCGCCCCCAGAACTGCCCTCCAAAAGCCATACACTCCATTGATATTGCCCTGTTTCACTGCACGCTCCGGAAGATTCTGGAAGGTATATTCCAATAAACTCTCCCCATCGATCAAAACCAATTTATCCATGAATAAAAATTCCTTTCCGATTTTACACAGCTGTCAAACAACCGCTGAAAAATGATCAAAATTCCGTATGAGATAGTTCATATGAGATAAAAAATGACACATACCTGTCCTCTGCTGTAAGCTCACCCACAAAAGGAAACAAATATATGTCAGTCAGCCGATGTCTTACCAGATTCTGATCTGAAGGGCCAGAACAACCAGCACAGACCAGAAACACAGGGTATTTACCGCATAACGGGCCGTCTCCAGCAGATCCAGGGTGTGGATCCTCTGACGCGACAGCTCCAAGGCTGTTTCTAGTGCCCCTTTGATATTGTAGGTTCCTGTTCCCTGATCCAGCTGCCGGATCCCCACATCTACAGTAAAATAGATTTCCAGTTCCTCTCTGCAGTCCTCACATCCCTCAATATGCTTCAAAAATTCCCGCAGCTCCTCATCTGTGATGCTTCCATTGATATAGGGCATCACCAGCCGCTCCGCTTCTCTGCAGGTCACAGTCCTCACCTCCTGTCCGCTTATGCGCTCCTGTTCCATCTACATCATACAATAAATCCGATCCTATTTCAATCGTAACCGGACGGGAGTTTCCTCATTTATCTGCTGAACAGACGAAAAGAGCCAAAACCATTGATTTTTCAATGATCTTGGCTCTTTTATATCGCTGCAGTTGAGCAATCCAAATCCGAACCTGTTTTCTGATCGGCCAATGCGCTTTTTAGGTCATCAAAAGTGATGGTCGTTGTTCCTTCATTGTAGTTGAATGTTATCACCATTTTGTCATCGTACAGGAAAATGGCGTTGATAAAAGTGTCAATCAGCATCTTACGGTGGGATTTTTGCCGTACATCCAGCTTGCGGAAGCGGTGGAGCCAGAAGGTCATAAACTCGGCGCTGACCTTGGGCTTCGCCAGCTTCTCACAGGCAATCTTGGTTTCCAGTTCCTCTTTCGTGGCTTCCAGTTCTTCCAGACGGCCTTTCGTGGACTTGGTCAAGATACCCTGCTGGATGGCGTTCAAGAGGTTTTGAATGGCCGTGTCCGTTTCCCGTAATTGCTGTTCATAGAGCGGCAGATTGACATTCTCTCTGTTCTGCAAGTCCATCAGCATGGACACGATGGCCTCAATCGCCTTATCGTCCATTACCAGTCTCATGGTTTCGCTGACCACCAAATCCTCGACCCACTCTTTACGGACAGATTTTTTATGGCACTCGGTGCGCTTCTTTTTCACCGACACACACTTGTAGTAGTGGTGGACAGTACCTGTGTGGCTGGTGCCGCTCTCGCCGCAGAGGTAGGCCCCGCAGTAGCCGCAGAACAGCTTGGTCGTCAACAGATAATCGTCCTCGGCCTTGTGGCGGGCCGGGGCTTTCTTGTTCTTCGCCAGCTTCTCCTGCACCCGGTCAAAGAGGTCTTGGGGGACAATGGCGGGAATACCGTCTGGCACTACAATGTCCCGGTAGGTGTACTCTCCGATATAGCGGCGGTTGTTCAAAAGGTGCTGTACGCTGTTGTAGGTCATCTTCTGACCCCGTGTGTTCTTCACACCCTGCTCGTTGAGCCAGTCACGGATGGCTGTCATGGTGGCTCCCTCGTCATAACGCTGGAATGCCTCCCGGACAAAGGGAGCGGTAAGTGGGTCAAACTGGAAGCACTGGTCGCTATCAATCAGATAGCCGATAGGACGGGTTCCACCGTTGTACTTGGATTTTAAGGCGTTCTCCGTCATGCCCCGCACTACCTTTTCGGACAGATCGGCGGAGTAGTATTCAGCATATCCTTCCAAGACGCTTTCCAGAATGATCCCATCGGCCCCGTCGGAAATGACCTCGGTGGCAGACACCACCTTAACCCCGTTCTTTTTCAGAGCGGTTTTGTAGCGGGCGCTGTCGTAGCGGTTGCGGGCAAACCTGTCCAGCTTCCAAACGATAACCATATCGAACAGGCGCTTGCCGCTGTCCTTAATCATGTTCTGAAATTCCGGACGGTTGTCGGTTTTAGCGGAAAAGGCTCGATCTATGTAGTGGCGAAGGATGGTGATATTGTTCTTTTCAGCAAAGGCGGTACACTCCCGGATTTGGCCTTCAATACTTTCTTCTCGCTGATTATCGGAGGAATAACGGGCGTAAATAACTGCTTTCATTTTCTTCAACCTCCTTGTTTCTACGCATTTTAAAGCCGTTCTAGCAGTCAGCATAAGGAATTATATTACCGTAGTGCTGACACACCGCCAGAAGCCGCATAGTACTTCGTCTTTTGCGTCTGAAATGCGTAGATATGATACTGATTAGTGGGCGCAAGCAGCTTTCTGCTTGCACCCACTTGGTTACTGCACAGCAAAACCAGGGAATGACGTCAAGGGCGCGAAGCGTTCATTTTGACCCTTGCACGGCATTCCCCGGCTTTGTTATTTCTTCGTAATGGCCTGCATCAATTTACTTTGCAAACGACCTTTCATATATGGGTCTACCTGCTTATGGGTCTGCCCGCTCTCATCGACCATTGTCCGCAAACACAACTTGTTGATATAAGCATCATAGTGCTGCAAAATCTTTTCCATCGCATCGGCCTCTCCTGCGCGGGCTGCCTCGATAACGGATAGAAGCGGTGGGGGCTTGTATTTGCCGCTTGATTTTTTCATGGAAGATTCCCCGTCAGTTGTTCCCGCATATTCCGCAAAATACTTGTACGGCGGCGCTGAATGGCACTTCTGGAACAGCACATCCTTCTGCCGATTTCCCGGTCGTTCAGTTCCAACACAAAGCGCAAAATCAAAAGTCGTCGCTCTGACTGCGGTAGCTTCTCAATGATATTTGCCAACTGCTCATTGCTGATTTGCAGGGTATAACCATCCGCTGAAAAGGCTATGTAATCACTGGGATACTGATCTGTCGTGCAGATTCCGTCCATAATCGGCTGCGGCAAATGATTCAGAGATACCAGCCATTTGTTTTGACAGGAAAATTCCCGAAAACAGTCCAGCATTGCATGGCGCAGGACAACTTTGCAGAAGGAATCAAAGCGGTGGCGCTCCGCAGTATCTTCATAAACCATCATGGGACTCTCCTTTGCATAACGGCTGCAAACGGTCAATTCTCCCGGCCTGAATATCTGAAATATGCTGCTTTATTTTTTCTTCAGGCCAGTCCCACCAGTTAATTTGCAGTAAGGCCGCGATGGTATCATCCGAGAAGCGTTTGCGGATTGTTTTGGCGGGAACGCCGCCGACAATCGTATAAGGCGGCACATCTTTTGTTACGACGGCGCGAGTGCCGATGATTGCGCCATCTCCAATGGTAACACCAGACAGAATCACAGCCTCATATCCGATCCACACATCGTTGCCGATGATAATATCGCCTTTATTGTTCCATGCGCTCGTTATGTTCTGGACATCCAGTCCCCATTCTTCAAAAAAGATCGGAAACGGATAGGTGGACAAGGATGCTTGTGTATGGTTGGCGCTGGTGAACAAAAACTTTGCCCCGCAGGCGATGGAACAAAATTTTCCGATGATAAGTTTGTCATGGTTGATCGGATAATGGTACAGTACATTGTTCTTCTCAAACTGCCGCGGGTCATAGACGAAGTCGTTATACATGGTAAACTCCCCAACAAGGATGTTGGGATTTTTGATGACATTTTTCAGATATACGGTTTCGTGGTCGTTGGTGCGAGGATAAATGTTTTTTGGATTCATGACTTTCCCTCCTCTCGAAGTTATGAGAACTCGTATCTCTCAATCCGTGAAAAATGGTTGTTCTCCACATAGTAAACAGTGTGTTCCTTTGCCGAATAAACGAAAGAAACTCTGGTGGCCCAGATTCCTTCCTGCCGGACGGCTTGAAGTACAGAAAACGCATCAGTGACAGTAAACTGCTTTCCGTAAGTGTTCAGAAGTTGAGCAGCCCTTTCGTATCGGTCATCTCCCGGCACAAGAAAAGGCATTGTGCTTTCCGGAGCAAGGACAGAGTAATTGGTAATCAGCGAGTAGCGCCCATGATCTTCTCGCCAGCCAATACCCGGTTCAACGATCAGGGTACGCCCCTGCTGGTCGGACAGCATGGCCTGCATGGTAGCATCCGGGGCATAGACAATCTTCCGTTCCTGCACGATATGCAGTGCATCGTCAAAACTGATTTTTGCCTCCACAAACTGTTCTGTCAGGTCTGCGATTGTCATGCAACTTTTGGAATTCTGATAGGCCCCCTCCGGGTTTCCGTGAACATACAACAAGGTTCCGACATTTCCGTTGCGGTTCACGCCATGATAGGAATGACGCACCCCATCGGGCCGTAGGATGCCGATATAAAAGCGGTCTTTTTCTGTTATGATTTTGTGATCCCATACGGCAAGGTCAATCTCAAAATTAAAGCCGGTGATGGTATCGTCACCTCGGTAGACAAATCGAGTACACATGGTCTTTTCCTCTCTTGTGATGTATTTGTTATTTTTATCGTACTGCCGATACGAACACTTTTCCATCCACCAGACAATACCGAATCAATCTGTATCAAACAAAAAGCAGGGGCTGCATTTCTGCAACCCCTACCGGTTCATTTCTGATAAATGATCTTACGAATGGCTGATACGGACAGGAAATATTTTTCCGCTAACGCCTCCATAGAGGTTCCGTTCTGAAACTCCTCTACGATTTGGCGGTTTCGTTGCTGTAATTCCTGCCGGTAGCCCGAAGTTTCTCCCCATCGCTTTTGCTGCGCTTGATCGGCGGGAACATAAAGATAGCCCCCTTGAATATAGCTTTGCAATTCCTTGACCAGCGCATCGGGAAGAAGATTTTTTGCATTGATGTATTTCATGCAGGCTTCCTCCTTGAGATGATTGTCAAGCAGCAAAGCCAGCATATTGATTATGCGACAATTTTTACTCCATGCAAACGTCGCAATCCACTGGCTTTGCATGGAGCCGTACTTCGTTGAGTTTTGTCATTCGACACCACTTCTTTCTGTTTCATAGCATCTTTATCATACCACGCAACTTGAAATCGCTCAACGATTTTTTGTAAATAGCGGGTAGAAATATAAGCCATTTATGATAATGTCTCAGTATATCACAAATGAAAATGTCCCGGATA
>CABQJX010000098.1 GCA_902464595.1 uncultured Lachnoclostridium sp.
CCGCCTGTGCTTCCTGCACAGGCTCCGATGAACATAATAATCAAAAGAATGGTCTTGGAAAATTCCGGCCAGGTGTTAAAATCTGCTGTGGCATATCCTGTGGTAGTGATAATGGCAGCCACCTGGAAAGCCGCATGATGGAAAGCGGCAAACAGGGAAGGGAACATATTGCGGACATTGAGGGTGATGAGAAGGATCGATACAGCCACGATCGCCACATATCCTCTTAATTCTTCACAGCGGAATGCATCCTTTGCCCTGCGTATGAGAAGAAGATAATACACATTAAAATTCACGCCAAATAACAGCATGAAGGTAGTAATGACCCCCTGCTGGTATACGGTATAGCCGGCCTGTCCGGAATTGCGGCAGGAAAATCCTCCGGTTCCCGCTGCCCCAAAGCTCATGCAGATACTGTCAAATACAGGCATCTTTCCTAAAAGCAAGAGAAGGAACATGACAACCGTCATAAAGAAATAAATGGAATACAGGAGCTTCGCTGTAATGCGGATTTTCGGAACCAGCTTTCCCACAGAGGGGCCTGGGCTCTCTGCCCGCATAATATGCATGTCGTAATCTCCTGCCAGAGGAAGGATCGCCAGAATGAAAACAAGGATCCCCATTCCGCCAATCCAATGAGAAAAGCTCCGCCACATTAAAGTTGCATGAGACATATCCTCTACCTTGGATAGAATACTGGATCCGGTGGTGGTAAAACCTGAGACGATCTCAAACATAGCGTCAATGATATGGGGAATCTCTCCGCTTATCACAAAAGGCATGCACCCGAAAAAACTTAAAAGAATCCAGCCCAGGGACACGGTCACGAAGCCCTCCCTGGCAAAAAACATTTTTGTCTCAGGTTTTTTTCTGGTACAAAGGAACCCTAAAAGGCCGCAGACCAGGCTGACTCCCAGATAGATCCACCCTATACTCTCTCGGTAAACAACGGCTGTGATCACAGGCAGCAGCATAAAAACCGCTTCCATATTCATGATCCAGCCCAACATATAAATAATAATACTATAATTCATGAGACGACCGCCTTTATGCTAAAATATCAGCCAGATCACTGAGGCCAGTATGGGTGGTAACGATCACCACCGTATCTCCTGCTTCCAGGCTGTCCCGGCCGCGGGGCATGATGATGGTTCCATTCCGATTGATACAGGCCACCAAAAGGTTATCCTTGGTATGCAGCCGTTCCAGCGGGATCCCTGCTACCGGCGAATCCTTGCTCACCCTAAATTCCAGCGCCTCCGCCCGGTCCGCTACAATCTTATACAAGGTTTCCACACCGCTCCCCATAGAGTTTTGCATGGCCCGGACATACTGAAGGATAATATCCGCAGTCAGCAGCTTCGGAGAAATAACGCTTCCCAAGTTCAAAGAATCGATCACTTCCTGGAAATCGATCTTATTCACCTTTGTGATCAGCTTTGCCTTAGACTGGCTGGCTGCATAGAGGGACAGCATGATATTCTCCTCATCAAACCCTGTAAGGGCAGCAAAAGCCTCTGTCTGACGGATTCCCTCCTCTAAAAGCAGCTTCTGATCCGTTCCGTCTCCATGGATGATCATGCATTCCGGCAATAATTCGCTGAGCTGACGGCAGCGCCCCTCATCCTGTTCTATGATCTTAATTTTGATCTTTGTATCCGCAAGGGCTCTTGCCAGGTAAAGGGTCAGCTTTCCGCCTCCGACAAACATCGCGGTCTTTACTGTGTTGTTTACAATTCCCGCCTTGCGGAAAAATGCGGCACAGTCTGAATGTTGGGCGATAAAAGAAATCTTATCCCCGCTTTTCATTACAAAATTTCCGTCAGGGATCATTACATCCTTCCCCCGCTCCACAGCACAGATCAGCACATTGCTCTTTAAACGGCCAACCACCTCCATCACCCGCATGTTATCCAGAACAGACTCCTTAGGGATAAGGAATTTTAAGAGTTCAACACGGCCTTTGGCAAAAAGCTCAATATTGATCGCATTAGGAAAACATAAAAGCTGGGCCATTTCCCTGGCAGCTGCCAGCTCTGGATTAATAGCAAGGGACAGGTTTTAACTCCTCCCGGATATAATTGATCTCCGCTGAATACTCAGGATTGCGGATACGGGCAATGGTATGGCAGTTCGCTGCCTTTTTTGCAATCAGGCAGCAAAGCATATTCAGTTCGTCGGAATTGGTGGTGGCGATCAAGAGATCGGTATCCTTGATCCCAGCTTCCATCTGTACCTGATACACAGCCCCATTTCCATTTACACTCATAACGTCTGTGCTGTCTGCCAGAGACTGGAGCGCTTCGCTGTTGCAGTCGATGAGCGTAATATCATGATGTTCCCTGTTGAGCTGCTGGGCCAGGGTAGTTCCCACTTTTCCGCAGCCTACAATGATAATCTTCATGTTACCCCCTATTGTATTTTTAAGCCGGAAACCTGCTCCCGCAGCGGTTTCCTCACCTTTTTTCTTGTGATCTCCACCAGATTCAGGGCAGTCATATCCACCACAGCCGTCTTTATGCGATCTCTTGAAAAGATCTCCTTTAAGCGGCCAAACAGGGCCTGACGATCCTCCTGGCGCTCCATATCGATAAAATCAACGATGACAATGCCGGACAGATTTCGCAGCCGGAGCTGACGGCCAATCTCCGCCGCCGCCTCCATATTGATCTGTAGGATCGTATTCTGCTTTGTCTTTTTCCCGGAATATTTTCCTGTATTTACATCGATCACCGTCATCGCTTCCGTTGGCTCAATAACCAGATAGCCGCCGGATTTCAGCCATACAGTAGTTCCAAGAGCCTGCTCCAAAACATGCTCCAGCCGGTAAAGCTTAGAAAGAGGAAGAAGGGGATCTTCATAAAAGCTCAGTTTTCCTGCGTCCTCCCTCTGGTTTTCCCTCAGATATGTTTGAAGTTCCTCATAATATTCCGGCACGTCTGTGATGATCTCTGATAAAGTTCCTGCAAAGGAATCACGGATCGCTCCGATGTACGCCGGCTCCGCCTGATAGAGGCATTGGAAACAGGTACGGCGGGAGCTCTCCCCTCGGATATGACAGAGACGTTCCTTCAGTTCCAAGACTTCGTTAAGCACAGCCTCATCATCTGCCTGACAGGCGTTGGTGCGCACAATGACACGGAAGGAGCCGTCTTTGATCGCTCCTTCCAAAAGGCTGCGCATTTTCGCCTTGTACGGTTCATCACGAAGTTTTGAGGAAAAATGGATCTGTCCCCCTCCCTCTGTTACAACACAAAAGCGTCCGGTCAGGGAAAGGGATCCTGTAAGAACCGGAGCTTTTGTCTTTACGCTGTCGCGGCAGATCTGGACTGCAAGCTCATCGCCTGGACGAAGGTCTTTTCCTCCCTTTTCTTCCTTGATACTGTAATATCCTGTAAAGCCAGGAGCTATCTCAATGAAGGCAGCTTCAATGTTTTTTACTACCTTCTGAACCTTTCCTACATAAATGTTTCCCAGAATGGAAACGGACGAATCCGGCTCAGCCATCAGCTGGACGATCTTCCCTTCTGAGAGCTGGGCTGTGAAAACCATGTTCCCCCATCGGGTGACCATTAATTTGTCCATATTAAAATTCCTCTCCCAGCTGCTCTAAAGTCTGGAAAGAATGATCCTGTGTCAGATCCGCATAAACTTCTTCCCTCTGGACTAAAAATGCAAAATCCGGGCGTTCCTGTCCTAAGAAGCGGTAATAAGCGTCAAGCACCTGCTCTGGTTTTATATTCGCTGCGCTTCCTGTAGATATTTTCATAAAAAGCCTGTCCTTTGGCCCATCATCCGGCTCTGCCATACGGTATTCCAGCTCGTAGACCAAAGGCTTAAGATCCATTTCCTTTTCACCTTTTTTTGTCTTTTTTGTGATCATTACAGAGGGACGGGAGAAAAAGGAAACAAGCCCCTCAAACCACGCTTTTGCCCCTTCCTGAGGCTCATATCCCTCCCGAAAGGCAAGTGTATAATCCGCAGCAGCTACGATCGACATGGCATTTGCGGCCTCCTCAGGAAGACGGCGGCAGCTGGTGATCTCAAAGCCCTCTGACATGACGCTGTTCAGACGTTCCTTCATGACCTCAGAACCTTCCGCTTCAGACACTTCGATGTCCACATACTCGCCGTTGCTGGTGATCCCTACACCGAGAGGAGCGGCAAAGGACATGATCTGGTGCGGTGAAAATCCTCCGCTGTAACAAATCGCCACATCAGCCCTGCGGATCGCTTTCTGGAAATAACGCATCACATCCAAATGGCCGATGAATTTCATAATCCCATATTTTCTAAATTTGATCCGAATTTTCATGGTTTATTTATCCTATTCCTTTTTACTTTCATAGCACACGCCGCATCCAAAACCTCTGGATCCGCATCCAGAGCATTTCTGACGGCAGTTAGGCGTCACTTCTTCTTTGATTGATTGGTTCCATTCGCGGATCAAAAATTTCTTTGATACGCCGGCATCGATAAAATCCCAGGGGAATATTTCATCCAGACTTCTCTCCCTGGTCGTGTAAAATCCGATGTCCACCCCGCAGGTTTCAAACGCCTTCATCCAAATATCATTGTCAAAATATTCGGACCAGGAATCATAAATGGCTCCCTTGCGGTACGCCTCCTCGATCACATCTGCAACCTTCCGGTCGCCTCTGGCCAACACACCCTCCAGCACGGTAAGCTCTGCCTCATGCCAATTGTATTTTAAGCTCTTAAAATTCTTCATCTCACGGAAGGTTCCCCTTACCAGATTGGCACGCTCAATAAACTCCTCTTTTGTGCACATTCTTGCCCACTGGAAAGGAGTAAAAGGCTTTGGAACAAAGAAGGAGGAGCTGGCTACGATCTGCACCTTTCCCTGGCGTTTTTCCTTGGGAACCGTATCGTAATAGGCCTCAGCGATTTTTTCTGACAGATAAGCGATACCCTTCATATCCTCCTCTGTCTCCGTCGGGAGCCCCAGCATAAAGTACAGCTTAACACGGTTCCAGCCGGCCTGGAATGCATCAATGGCTCCCTTTAAAATAACTTCCTCGGTGAGCCCCTTGTTGATCACGTCGCGGAGACGCTGGGAACCTGCTTCCGGCGCAAAGGTAAGGCTGCTCTTTTTAATATCCTGCACCTTGCTCATGACATCTAATGAAAAAGCGTCAATGCGCAGGGAAGGAAGGGAAATATTCACACCCTTTCCCTTAAATTCTTGGATCAGGAAATTCACCAGTCCCTCTAACTCAGTGTAGTCGCTGGAGCTCAAGGAGCTTAGGGATATTTCCTCATGGCCTGTGCTCTTTAACATATCATAGGCGTAATGTTTCAGATACTCCAGACGGTGTTCCCTCAAGGGACGATACACGTTTCCTGCCTGACAGAAACGGCAGCCCCGGATACAGCCTCTCTGGATCTCCAAAACCACCCGGTCCTGTGTCACTTTCATAAAGGGAACCAAAGGCTTCTCAATATATCCCACGCTGTCCATATCCCGAACCAGCTGTTTGGTGACAACCGGCATGGCATTGGGATGATTGGGAAGAAAGCTTTCAATCGTACCGTCTTCCTTATACGTCACATCGTAGAGGGAGGGTACATAGATGCCGGGGATCCTGGCAGCCTCCTGTAAAAACTGTTCTCTGCTTCCGCCCGCTTTTTTATTGGCCTTGTAGCAATCCATCAGCTGGAAATAAACGGTTTCCCCTTCTCCAATATAAAACAGGTCAAAAAATGGGGCTAATGGCTCCGGATTGTAAGCGCAGGGGCCTCCGCCAATCACAATAGGATCCTCCTCGCCGCGGTCACAGGATCTTAAAGGGATCTGGGACAGATCCAGGATCTGCAGCACGTTGGTATAGCACATCTCATACTGGAGGGTGATTCCCAAAAAATCAAATTCCTTTACCGGATCCTGGGATTCCAGGGTAAAGAGGGGAATCTTTTTCTCCCTGAGGATCGGATCCAGATCCATCCAAGGGGAATAGACACGCTCGCAGTAAATATCCTCACGGCTGTTAAACATGGAATACAGGATCTGGATCCCCAAATGGGACATACCGATCTCGTAAACGTCCGGGAAACACATGGCAAAGCGGATATCCACTTTCTTAGGATCTTTAACTACCATGTTCACTTCGCCGCCGATATAGCGGGCTGGCTGCTGTACAGATAGCAAAATTTCATCACTTAACGCTAGTTTTTTCATCATTCTTCCTTCTGATCTTGGCGAAACTGCAATAAAATTTATTGCATTACACTTTGTTTTTTTGTTGCTCTGAGCTTCCTATTCCAGTTATTTATCGCAGTGTTTTTACGATCATATTTGTGGTAAAATACTGAATTATACTATGAAAACCCATTCATTACGACAAAAATATTTTTTCAGAATATTTAGCACATTTTAACACTATTTATCATCGCGGATAATTATACAACACATATGGAATTTAGGCAACTGTGAGTTGAAGGATCCGCTCTTCGATTGGTATCCATGCAAGATAAAACACCTGAGATTTCAGATAGTTGTATTGTAGCATAAATACCTTGTTATGGGTATCGTTCTGTCTATAATTTTTTGCAGATATGAAAACCATGTTCTCCTGATCTGCATTTAAAATCCTTGAGAACAAGCTGTCAACTTTTTTATATCACATCCGAACTCCGCAGCAACAGACTTTTCACAAGTTCAAGCTGTGTTTTGGAAAGTTTTGGGAAGCCGGGCATTTTCTCTGCACAGTTGCGGATGCTGTTCATCGCTCCAACTGAAGCGGATGGTGTTATATGTGAAAAGTCATTATAGATAGAAAAAGGCGATGCTTGGTTGTGAAAACCAAGCATCGCCACTTTTTCTTGTCGAACCTTGTATGGCAGCTGCCCTATTTCAGTACTGTTTTTCATACTGTCTTATTGATAGCCACCCGAAGTTATCTTATTCTTTTGTTACTGCTTCACCTGCACGATCCCGTTCACGATCCACTCTCCATTTTCATTTACCTCATAGCCGTCCGGGGTTGTTCCATTTTTCATCATAGCCCCCATAGGACGGGCGGCATCAGGAGTATCCTGGAAGTAGTAGCATTTTCCGTTGATCCAGTTCCAGCCGGTATACATGGAACCGGCCCTGCTGTCATTCTGGTCATGCAGGAAATACGTATTTCCGTCACGGTCTGTAAACCAACCGCTGTTCATATAGCCCTCAGCATTAAAGTAGTACCACGCCTTAAAGCCATTCCAGGAGCACTCATGCCAACGGTTCGCAGGATATGTGCCGTCCAGGGAAGCAAACCACCAGCCCGTTTCATTCTGCATCCACCGTCCGTTTGGCGCAGGCGCTTCCTCTTGTTTCTGAGGCTGAGTTTCGTACTCCTCAATCCCGCTGTCATCATCACTATCATCATCGTTATAGGACGGAGGCGCAGTTTCCGGCTCTTTCTTTAAGACCATCTTGTAAGGCTCATAATCTCCAAATTCCTCCAATGTCCTTTTTTCATGAAAACGATCCACAATCTGGAAATCGTTCTGATCCACAGAGATGGTTACATTTTCATCCGACTGTACTTTGATGGTTCCCAAAAGGACTCGTTTGTTTTTCTCAAGAAGCGTGTCTCTCCCCGCCACATACAGCGTCATGGTCTGAGTTTCGTCATCATATCTCCCCTCGCGGACAGACACGCCTTTTCCCTTAAAATCAGAACCAAATTTAAAAACAGGTTCTTCCGAAAGCTCCTCCTGGCTGTCAAAATTGAGAGCCAGGCTAAATGCTTTGATATCCTCCGCTTCTTCCTTTTCCTGAAGCTCCAGATATAGATTTACTACATTTTTGCTTTTCTTTTCCCATGTGATCAGACTGTGCTTTTCCGCCCGCGTAAATACGGGTGCGGAAAGCGCAAGAAAGATACAAACGGCGGCCAGACAGCCAAAAATCGGTTTTTTCTTCATTTTTCTATCTCAATCTCCATTATTTGATGGTGGCAGGAATGAACATCTCCGGCAAAGGGGAGGGAACCACAAACAGCTTTGTATCGCTGACAAGGCGGTCCTGTTCATTGGTGTTGGCATCCTGAGTGCGGTAAAGCTCTGCTCTCACCCTTCCCGGCAGCGTCATCCCATTCTGATACTCGGGAAGGATATAGTAGATCCATCTTCCCTCCGTGATCTCACCCAGCTGTCCCTCCTTTGGATCCGGCGCAAAGATCAGCTGGTCAGCTATGGTATCCCCGTCGCTGTCCTTTCCTCCCACCACATTTCCGTTCTCGTCAAAGAGAAGAACCATGTTGTAGGCGGGATTTCCTTTATAGCTGCCCGTAAATACAATGGAGCCCTTGGGAATGATGGTTACATCGCTGTTTCCGGCATCGGAAACGGTTTCCCGGATGTCTGCGGCATTGGAAGGTGTCGCCGTTTCAGTGTCCTCTCCCTCCTCGGCGTCATGACCGCTTTCATCATGCTTCAATACTGCATCCTCTTTCAGGATTCCAATTCCTGTCTCATCCAGCATGATCTGATCGCCCACTGGATTAAGTACATCCAGCTCTGCTGCTGCGAAGCGGTTGGATTCGTCTGCTGTGATCTTTACATAAGCCGCTTCATAAACATAATACCTGCCGTCATTTTCCTTGTCAAAATGTACGGTTGCGGTTCCGTCTGTCAACTGGAATACCCCTGATTTGATAGTTGTCCACGCTTCTCCGTTATCACTGATGGAAATAGTGTACGCAGCAACCGGATCCTCGCCCCTATACGTATATTTGATACCTGCAATGGCTTCCGTTCTTCCAAGGGAGATTACCGCCTGGGCATCTGATGTGCCGGAGCCGCTCTGTCCCCCGCCGGTGTTCTCTGATTTTGGCACAATCCCGATATAAATGGTGTTCGGATCCTCGTCGATCATCGTCTTTGCACTGCTGATGGTTCCGCTGCAGGACTGGTGATACTGGCTCTCGCCGCTGTCTCCGTCCTCATCAACGGGCCAGTCCTCTTCGGACCAGGTATTTACCGCAATGCTCCAGCCAGCCTTATCCATGCTTCCGTCATGGGAAACCAGGATCTCCTCAGTCAGCCTATAGGGTTTGGTGGGATTCATGCACCAGTCGATCCCTCTTATCTCATAACCCACAACACGGTTATTGATTCCTGCCACCACGTCTGTAAAGGTATCTTCCAGGGTAAAGCCCACAACCTTGCTCTCTGTTTTTCCGTACCGGCGTTCCAGGCGGGTGATCTCATAGCCGAACAATCCCTTTCCCAGATCCGAACCATCTTTTCCGTTTGCCTCCATCGTAAGGGTCACGCGGCTTCCGTCTTCGCTGCTCTGCTGCACTGCGGCCGTTATCTCCACCGAATCTGCAATGCTGCTTCCGTCCTTTACGCGGTGCTTTCTGGCCTCATCATTGATATAATAGATGGCCCTTTCTTCTTTTGGAAACTGATCCGCGTAATTTTTTGTTGTCCCATCCGGTGTCATTCCCCAACGGGTAAAAAATTCTAAGACGTTCTTCTCAGCAGCGGCGCAGGCCAGACGCATGAGCTTATTGTCCTTGTCCGCTCCGTTTAAAGTCAGCTCCACATTTCCCGGAGCAGGAGCACGGCTTACGTCCCTTGCATAGGAGTCGATCCTCGCAAAAATCAGGTTCTCTCTCTGCTCCTCATAATTTTCATATGTTTTGAAGTTAAATCCGTCATCGTAAGCCAGGTGGAGCTGCCAGTACATTCCCAGCTGATCGCTGCTCCCGCCCTTTGTGCCGGAAGTCACTTTCCTGTAAGCATCCTCATATTTGAAACGGACAGAATCATTGGTATCCTTTGCCTGAGCGAGGATTGAATAATAATTGTTCGTCACCTCCGCCACCGCATAAGCGCTCTCATTGATAATATGTCCGATCTCATGGGCGATTCCCCAGCCAAAATAATTTCCGCTTGCATAGATACCGTCCTCAGACTCGATAGGGACAGCGCCGCCTGCCAAGCCGCAGGAATCCCACTCAATACCGATATGAAGGCCTCCTGCATACATAAATGCGCCTGCAAACATTCTTTGATAGCGGATATTCAAACGGGTAGACGGCAGCCTGTCTTTTGGATAAGATACCGTTCCGATGACCGGATCAGCGTTTAATCCCTTGTGCTGGTAAAACAGATATACCATCTCGTCCATGGCCTTTAGGGATTGGTAAAGCTTTTCGGATGCTTCTTCCCGGGACGCTCCGCCTCCCGTCACAGAATCATAGACTCTCTGGATCGGAATGGAGTACATAACCTGATCCAGGACAATATCCGTTGCGCCTAAAATACAGTTTTTTTCGTCATATTCCTGACCAGAAAGGGCACTGTGGGAATCCTCCCTGTCCGGATCTGCATAGTGGAGGGATTCGATCTTCTCCACATAGTCTGCCATTTCTTCTACATAAGCGTCCACCAGCTCCCGGCGCCCTTCCTCCGTATCTGCCTGAGTCACATCTAACACAGGATACTGGGATCCGCCGCTTACCCGAAGTTTATATATTTCTTCCGGCTTGTTCCCTGTGTACTCTACATAGAGTGCGCCTCCCTTTTCCACCTTCATATTGGATACCGTCGGGATGGTGAT
>CABQJX010000099.1 GCA_902464595.1 uncultured Lachnoclostridium sp.
TAATTTTTGAACTTAGATGGGTGTGGTTGAGGAACACATTCATGCGTTTGTCGTGTTCTCTCCTCCTTTTAAAATTCCTTCATGGTCTTTGTGGACCAGCCGATGATCTGGTCGCCGCAGAACATAGCATTATTTTCCATGATAATGGATCCATCCGGTCTTACAGAAGGCCCAAGGATCTCGTCGCCAGCCCATCCGCCGGATAATCCGTCGCGTCCCAGTGACTCCAGCTCTCCGATCACCTCCGGCATAGGAGGAAGCTCGATCAGCTCAGAAACGTTTCCAGTAGATACAATAGCGTCTTCCTTCTCATCCATGGATACCAACGGATCAGACTTTCCATCACGTCCAGTACACTCGTTGGTAAGACCTACCGTCTTAACTCCTGCATCCTCCAAAGCTACGATACAGCCGGTAAAGTCTGCATCTGGGTTGCCGTATCCTTCTTCTGTTACAAGAGCAGCATCCGCTCCCAGAGACTTAGCGATCTGGGCTACGAAAAGGGCGGAACGCTCTTTCTGCTCCAGGGCAACGTTCAGATTGGACATGATCACGCCTAAGAAGTTCAGGGTCTTTCCGTGCTCCTTGTAAAGACGCTTGATCACAGGGCAGTTCTGGAAATCGTAGGTAGCCCATTTAGATGAGCAGGGCATAAAGCTTCCGGAGATCATAGCTCCGTCCAGAACCTCATTTGGATGCATAAAGGTAGGAAGCATATGATTGCAATCCCATCCATAGCACAGGTCGTTGTAGCCCATCTCCTCCATCTGAGACTGGGGCTGCATTACATAGACAACAGATGGAAGCTTCTCTGTCTCGGGTGCTCTCTTGATCACTGGCTCCAGCTCGTAAGATTCCAGTTCTTCCGGCTCCATATCCTTTACACAGGATCCGATATACTCAGCCAGCTTGTGAACTGCCTCACGGATAGCGCGGTTTTTCTTCTGCTGCTCTCTCTTTTCAAATTCTTCATCTGTGTCTGCTACCAGAACGATATTTTTAAGCTGGGAGAAATAAGTATACTTTGCTCCCTCGCCTCCCATGTCGATCAGTCCGTCCTGGAATCCTCCCCAGTGACGTCCCACAGCCAGAAGGCTCATTCCCTTCAGGCAGTGTGTTCTTCCATTTCCAGCCTGAGAAAGGGGGCCTGTGTAACCAGGGAACAGTGCATCTCCATTTACCTTTACGCGGCATTCTACTGCTTCCTTCACGGGAACCAGACGAACCATATCTCCTGGCTTAACGATCCGAAGATCTGCCTCCGTAATGTGGGGATCCCGTCTCACAAATGCAAGACACTCCTCCTTATTAACACTCAGGATGCCATCTTCGTACTTGGTCTTATCGCCGAAAACGATATCCTTTACATAAAAGTTACCAAGTTCCAACTTCATAATCCATTGCTCCTTTCTCTATAGAAATTTCTTTTATAAGAATTTCTCTTATAAGTTTTGTCTATATTTTAACAGTTTTTCGTTTTTTTGTATATGAATTTTAACCAAGTTTTTCATTTTTGGAGCATTGCAAAAAAGGTATCGCGATACTATTAAGAAGTATCGCGATACCTTTGTATATTTTGCCTTACAGCTGTTCTACCGATTCTATCCACTCCTTCCGGATCTCATAGCACACCCCTAATTCATCACAAGGCCCCCGTGGGGAAAGGGTGAATACCCGCTCAAAACTGTCCCTAACTTTTTTGCGTAAAAGGGGGTAATAATTCCCAAGGCTCCCCTCTGCCAGCTCTGATTCATTGCCGATGCCATAGCGCTCCAGCTCCTCATTAAAGGCCCGCTCATCCTCCGGCGATAGAGGGACATACATGGAATTGACCCGGTAGCCCCAGGCATATTCTGAGATAACCTTGACCTGAGAGCTGGGAAGCCTAAGCTGAAGGGAAACGGTCTGATCTGTATTCCTAAGCCGGTATTCATCATGCATGGACAGCCAGATGGGATAAAAACAGTCCTTCGGTATCTCCATGTAGTTTCTGCATCGGCTGGTAAACCAGCTGTAGAGCTTTAAATAGCAATCCGAAATATCATCATTCTTCTTTCGGATATACTCCTCTTTTACCCGATAAACCCCTGTCCGTTCCAGCTCCTCCAAAACCTCTTTTGCCTGCCTCGTATATACTCTGAGATATTCCATTTTCTTCCCGCCTCCTCTCTCTTCACCCATTACTTATAATCGTGTCCCAACGTATCTGAAGCCAGCATGTCTACGATCCGCTCCACATCCCGACGAAACTGCTGTACTCCTTTTTCAATATCCTCCGGCCGGATCCCGTAATCCAGGATCTCTTTGAGGTAGCCCTTATATAAAAGACAGATCATACGGTTCATATGCCTTGCATTTTCCATAGTGATCACTCCTGCCTCCACACACCGCTTCGCCATGACCATATCCCGCTCAAAGAGATTGGTGGACCAAAGCATCACCTGGAGATAGGGGCTTACAATATTGATCCGCTCGGGAAACATAGAATAAAATTCCCTTAGGGCATTGGTCAGCCTTCGGCTGGCAGGGCTGAAAAAGATGGTATCAAAGGCTTTCGGATGAGTGAACGCAATCCGGCTGTACCCCTCCCAGATGCCAATGTGCATATCCCAGATGTCCTTCCAGTCCTTTTCTTTTTCTTGAAGCACCTGAAGATATTCATCCAGATAAATGATGTATGCATAGTAGATCAGCTCATCAATATTTTCAAAATACCGGTAAAGGCAGGTAGTACTGCAGCCAAACTCCCTGGCCATACGCCGTATGGACACCCCCTCCTCCCCCTCATTCTTTATGATCTCATATGCCCTCTCAATATAATCCTTCCGGTTCAGATCCTTAAAATACCTTTTTTTCTCGCGCGCTTCCTCCATATAGTCTCCCCTTTTCACAACCTTTTTTTGAATATTGCAGCATACTTTTTCCTTTAATCCCCAAAATATTTCTTTCACTTAGTCTACACCCTATCATTTCATTTGTCAAAATATCCTTTTCTTGAGTTTCCTGCATTTCCCCAGGTTTGCGCAATTTATAACCACTCCCGTTCCTCTATACATTTTCCTGTCCTCTGGCATTTTCCCCTGTCTTCTGCTATACTACCCTCAGACATAAAAACAGGCCCATTCGGGTCTTGCAGCCTGAAAGGAAATCCTTAGATCCCTCAGGCAGACCGGCTGCTATGGGCCTTTTCCGGGATTTGCCGGAGAGAGGATACATACATGACAGAACAGAAAAAGAAACACTCCCTCATGGATCATGGGCCAGGCTATTGGGCCGGCTGTTTTTTGGGTGCGGCCGGATGGCTGTTTCATGCTCTCCTGTCCCTGATCACAGTTACACTCATCCTGGGAGCCATCCTCTGTACCCTTATCTACATGAAAGTAAAACCAGAGCTGGATTCCTGCCGGGAATTAGCCTATGACAAGCTGGCACAGATGGAACGCTCTGATTTTTCCATGCTGTCGGATACGGTGGTCTATGATAAGGATGGAAAACAGATCGGCCTCATCAATGCGGGACATTATCAGTATGTTGATATTAACCATATCAGCATGAATATCCAGAATGCTTATATCGCCCAGGAAGACCGGCGCTTTAAGAGCCATACGGGAGTGGACTGGATCGCCACCTTCCGGGCTGGGCTGGCTCTCATCAAACACAAGGGGGAAGTGACCCAGGGAGGAAGCACCATTACCCAGCAGGTAGTAAAAAACACCTATCTGACCCAGGAACAGACCTTTACACGAAAGGTCGTAGAAATCCTTCTGGCCCCTGAGATCGAAAAGAAATATTCCAAGGCTGATATTATGGAATTTTACTGCAATACCAATTTTTACGGCCACCGCTGCTACGGCGTGGAGGCTGCCAGCCTCTACTATTTCGGAAAGCACGCTGAGGATTTGAGCGTGGAGGAGGCCGCCGTCCTGGTAGGGATCAGCAACAGCCCATCCGCATACGATCCGGTCTCCCACCCTAAAGCATCGTTAGAAAAGCGCAACGACGTCCTGGCCAGCATGCATGAGATCGGAGAGCTTTCAGATGAGGAATATACAAAAGCAGTCAATGCGCCGCTTACCATTCTTCAGCAGGAGTCTGAGGGCACAAACGAAAATTACCAAAGCAGCTACGCAATCCACTGCGCGGCTTTGGAGCTGTTAAAGATGGACGGCTTTGAATTTCAGTATGTATTTAAAGATAAAGACGACTATACCGCTTACACGGACCGCTACACAGCAGCTTATACAGAAAAATCGGATCTGATCCGGGCCGGAGGTTATAAGATCTATACCTCCCTAGACAGCCGCCTGCAGCAGATCCTTCAGGACAACATGGATCAAAGCCTTAGCTCCTACACAGAGCTGCAGGATAATGGAAAATACGCCCTCCAGGGCGCCGGGGTCATTGTAGACAATCAGACGGGCTATGTAACCGCCATTGTAGGCGGACGGGGTCCAGAGGATCCCTTCAACCGGGCTTATCTCAGCGCCAGACAGCCGGGAAGCACGATCAAGCCTCTCATCGATTACGGTCCCGCCTTTGACACGGGAGAATATTACCCCACCCGGATGGTCAACGATCACAAATGGGAGGACGGCCCCTCCAACAGCGGAAGGAGCTATCATGGAAACGTAACGGTGCGCGAAGCGCTGAACAGAAGCCTGAACACGGTTGCATGGCAGATCTTAGAGGATATAGGGATCGGATACGGGTTAAATTATCTGGGAGAAATGGAATTTCAAAAGCTGACCTATGTAGACAATGCCGTTCCCTCTCTGAGCATCGGAGGATTTACCAACGGCGTGAGAGTGGTGGATATGGCTAAGGGATACAGTACCTTATCCAATTACGGGGTATACAGTGACCGTACCTGTATCACCAAAATCCTTCATGAACAGGAAGACGAGATCACAAAAGACAGAAAGCCCGGGGCAAAACAGGTATACCGGGAGGATTCTGCCTTCATGCTCACCGACATTCTAAAGGGGACTATGACCGCTCCCTACGGCACGGGCCGCGGTCTGGCACTGGAAAATGATATGCCGGCGGCCGGAAAAACAGGAACTACCAACAGCAGCAAGGACACCTGGTTCTGCGGCTACACCCGCTACTACACCACAGCGGTATGGGTGGGATATGACATCCCCCAGCAAATGCCAGGTATATACGGAAGCACCTATGCAGGAAAGATATGGAAATTAACGATGGATCAAATCCACCAGGGCCTGGAACCATGGGATTGGGAGCAGCCAGACAGCGTGGAACAAAAAACGGATCCTAAAACCGGCTTAACCGATTATTTCAGTACCACAGCCGAATTTCGCGCGGAACAGAGCCTTCACGACAAGGAACAGGCCAAACTGACCCAGGAATTACAGCAGCAGGTAGATGAATTTACTTCCCGCCAAATCTCCACTGTGGAGGACACCTATGCAGTCAAAGAACAGTATCATTCCATCATCTCCCGTCTCCCGCTGCTAGATGACGGAGAGCTTCGGGCCCGGCTGCTGGAACAGGCGGAAGAACAATATGATTCTTTCAGCCAGATCATAAGCGGCATGAGCGATACCATTGCCATGTATGAAAAACAAAAAGCCATTGATGAGGAAAAGGCGAAAAAAGAGGCGGAAAACCAGGCGAAAGAACAAAGGATCCAGGCCGAAAAGGATACAAAAAAGAAAGAATTTCTTCAGGCCCTAGAGGCAGTGGAGGAGCTGGAATACCAGAAGGAAAATGCCCAGGAGCTGGCCCAGGATGCGATCAACAAGCTTTCCCTGGTCATCGGAGATCCCGAGGAACCGGCCCTTTCAAACCGTCTTCAGGCGGCTATTTCCCGGATCTCCACCCTTCCCACAGAAGAATAGTGGAACCGGAGCCAGGAGGAAAGCCAGGCGGCCGAGGCTGAAAAAGAAAGGCAGGATCAGCTCCAGGTTCAGTCCCACCAAAGCCAGCTGCGGGCCTCCCTGAACCGGGAACGATTCAAATGGAATAATATGGAAATCTATGGACCAGGAGGCAGGCCAAATGAAAACAATTAAAAAAATCAAAGAATTTTTTCATACTACCTATAAAAGCGAGCCCCTCCGGGTTCCCCCTAAGACCTGGTTCTATACCTTTATGTGCATGAACATCCCCATCGCGGGCTGGGTCTACTTACTGCGGCTGGCTCGGCAAAAGGAGGATAACCAGTTAAAGGATTTCGCTCAGGCGTACCTTTTTTATAAGCTGATATTCCTTCTGATCTCCCTCGTAATTCTGATCATTCTGCTTATCGTGGGGGTACATATGGGATACAGGCTGCTGAGTTATATGGAGATGCTGTAAATACAAAAAGGCTGTAAAATAGGGAAGCCGTAAAATAAAAAGGATGCAGACAGGAACCCTCTTCAAAACTAAAAATCTGAAAGCCACTAAAAATGCGCCCTGCAAAAGGAATCTTATCCTTCCTGCAGAGCGCATTTTCTTAATCTCTCCTCAGCTCCTCAATTTCTCTTTTCAATTCTTCGATCTCCGCCTCATAGGCACGGAGCTTGGAATCCTTTTCCTCCAGACGGCGCTTCTGGGCTTCCACGATCTCCCGGATCATTTCCCGATCCATCATAGACTCAATGATCCTTCTGAGCTCGTCCACAGTCTCCCCGGCAGTCTTTCCCTCCTCGTCGATCACAATATCTGCATATTTCTCATAATACGGCACTCGCTCGTTATACAGATCCCGCAAAGTAAAACCTGGCTTTAATGCAACTCCCCGATCCACCACATTGCCGATGCGTTTTTCCATCTCCTCATAGCTCATTTTCAGGTAAACGACTTCGCTGATCTCCTTAAGATGCTCCATGGCCTTTTCCCCGTAGATCACGCTTCCGCCAGGGGCGATCACCGAAAGGGAGGTGTCCAGTTCTGCATTGACCCGCTCCTCCACCTTCAAAAATCCTTCCATTCCCTCATCGGCAATGATCTCCTTTAAAAGCCTTCCCTCTTTCTCCTGGATCACAATATCCACATCTACAAACGAAAATCCCAGACGCTTTGCTAAAAGCACTCCCACCGTACTCTTTCCTGATGAGGGCATACCGATCATTGTAATATTTGGTTTCATGATTTTTTTCTCCTTCCCCCTGACGCCTTCTTTTTCATCGGCTTTTTCACAGAATAACCAAAGGTTCCCAATTTTTTCCCCAATTCAAAGTATTCTCCATGGGAATAAGTCACCAGCCCCGACTTATTTAAATGGAACTTTCCCTTTGCATCCATATATTGGTCGTCCACCGCCACTGCTTCCACCCTGGCAATAAACATGTCGTGGCTTCCTAACTCCTTGACCTCCACGACCCGGCACTCGATATTGACCGGGCTTTCCCCAATGCCCGGCGCTTTCACAAATCGGGACTCCTGAGGAGTCAGCTTCATCTCCTGGAATTTATCTACATCCCTTCCCGATCTTACGCCGCAGTAATCCGTGGCCCGGACTAAGGGTTCATTGACCAGATTGATCACAAATTCTCCTGTATCCTTGATGATCTGATGGGAAAACCGCTCCTTGCGCACAGATATGGACACCATCGCAGGATCAGAACAGATCGTCCCTGCCCAGGCCACGGTAATAATATTCGGCCGTTCTCCCTCTCTGCCGCAGCTGACCATCACAGCCGGAAGGGGATAAAGCATATTTCCAGCCCGCCAGTATTCCTTCGCCATTCCATTTTCCTCCTATTTTTATTCCAACCGTCTCACGGTCCCTATTTCAACGCTCTCCGTTCTGTCTATTCCTGTTCCGCCAGCATAAGCTCCGGAATCAGCTGCTTTTTTCGGGATACTACTCCTGGAAGATGAAGCACTGGCTCTGACAGCTGATCCACCTCTTCCATATCCTTGTGGAACGCCTTGGCGGCCAGCTGCACTGCGCCCTGGCCGCAGCATAAAAGCTCCGTAGATTCCTTTAAAATATTAGTGAGCATAAAGAACACCATATCCAGGCTGCTTCCTCCTCTGGCTTGTTCCATATACCGCAGCATCCTCTCATTCAGGCTTCCCAGTTCCTTTTCATTCAGAGATGTGATCTGTCCCACACCGATCAGAGCTTTTCCCACTGAAAAACGCTTAAAGTCCTGATAGAAAATTTCCTCATCTGACTTATCCTTTAAATTGCTTCCTGCCCCGAACATTTCCATAGCATATGTTTCAAGATCCAGATCTGCCACAGCGGCAAGGGCTCTTGCGGCCATCTCGTCTACGGGAGTACAGGTAGGAGAACGGAACAGCAGCGTATCGGATACGATCGCGCTGCACAATAAGCCTGCGATGGTCCGGTTGATGTCCACCTTATTTTCCAGATACATCTGATAAATAATGGTGGCCGTACATCCCAAGGGCTGATTGCGGAAAAAGACAGGAGCCATGGTCTGGACCGTCCCCAGCCTGTGGTGATCGATGATTTCCATGATCTCTGCGCTCTCAATGCCGGCCACCGCCTGGCTCTTTTCGTTGTGATCTACCAGAATCACCTGCTTACCCCTGGCTCCCAGCAAGTTTCGTCTGGAAATCATTCCTAGATACCGGCCTTCCTTATCCAAAATCGGAAAATCCCGGTGACGCTTGCTGGCCATAACCTCCCGTATTTCGTCAGTAAAATCATCACTCTCAAAGGTGATCAAATGTTCCCTTGTCATAAAATAGCTGATGGGCATACTCTGATTGATCAGACGGGCCGCCGTGTACGTGTCGTAGGTAGTCGCAATAATGGTACAGCCTCGATCCTGGGCAATTTTTTTGATGGTCATGGACACTCCTGCGCCCTCGCATACCACAATGCAGTCTGCCCCCATCTCAATCGCGCACAGCTGAGACTCATAACGGTTTCCCAAGATCACCAGATCATGAGGTTCAATATAAAATTCCATGAGATCTGGATTGGCAGCTGCTATGAGCACCTTTCCCTGGTCAAAATACGCCGTTTCATCACCGATGACCAGATCCGCCTCCAATGTCTCAATAATGTTGGAATACCGCGTATGTGCCTTGGAGAGAATACTGCTGTCATAAATATTCATATAGGTCTTTGTAATGTCTCCCACTGTAATAAGGCCCTCCAGGGTATTGTCCTCCCGAACAGCGGGTATGGTCACCACATTATTTTCCTGCATAATATTCCAGGCTTTTTTCAGTGAAATGGTGTCCGCTACTCCCTGAGTCTTTCGTATCTCAATATCCTTTACCTGTGTCCTGATGTCCTCCACCAGCTTAGGCGCTTCCACCCCAAAATAATCAAGGACAAACTGTGTTTCACCGTTTACATGGCCTGCTCTTGCAGGGATATGCTCCTCACCAGTCACAGCCTGTTTCAAATTTGCATAGCAGATAGCCGAACAGATCGAATCCGTATCCGGATTCCTATGCCCGATCACCAATGTTTTTCTCTTTAATTCCTGTTCCATCCTCCGCCTCCATGATTTTAAAAAATAGAAACACTTACAACAAATATAACTATACAGATTTCATGTAAAAGCCACAATCATACTGTTAAAAAACAATATTTCATAATCTATTTACAACAAATTCATATTTCGTTCACATTTGTTTTATATATTATTTTATAGAAAAAAGCTATTCTTCATATGACAACTAGTAAAATTGCACATAGATTTTTCATAATTGCCCCGATTGCTCTGCAGTCGGGGTCTCCTCATTTTACAGGCTGGCAATCTGTTTTCTCTTATTTCTCAGAATACACGGTTTGTTTGTTCCTCTATCCGATATACGCTCCGTTCCAGTATAGCAAACCCCCTTTTTGTTTTCAACTGAAACGTTCTTGAGTTTCCGCATTTTCCGTTCGAAACTTCCGATCCATGCAGACAGGTGACTTTGGAGGCTATTTAGAGCCTCTTAGGGCCTGGAATGTTTCGTTAGGGGCAATATCAAACTTGTTTGAGCGCAGCGAGTTTTTGATATTTCCCCTGTTTTTAGAAACATTTCAGACCCTTAGTGCGCTCTTATAGCCGGAAACTGGAGCCTGGATGCCGGAATCGGAAGGAGAATTGCAAAAGACGGAAACTCAAGAAATGTTCTTTGGACAACAAAAAACCTCTCCTATTCAGGAAAGGTTTTCAGGGTGAGTAGAGGGATTCGAACCCTCGGCCTCCAGAGCCACAATCTGGCGCGAT
>CABQJX010000100.1 GCA_902464595.1 uncultured Lachnoclostridium sp.
GGGTGCTTACCTGCACCTGTGCGGACTGCATCACATTTTAAAAGAATCGAAGTGACGTGATTATGGCAAAATATCTTATTTTGTTGGTCAGGGGCTATCAGAAATACCTTTCACCCCTGAAAGTAAAAACTCACTGTATTTACACACCTACGTGCTCTCAATACGCCATTGAGGCACTTCAAAAGTATGGTGCGTTGAAAGGTACATGGTTGGCCTGTAAAAGGATACTTCGCTGTCATCCTTTTGCAGAAGGCGGTTATGATCCAGTTCCGTAGATCAAAGGAGGTAGCGTGTTGAACAGTATAGCTGGCGCAGTATTATTGACAAAAACAGGAGGTTTTCTGGGGCCCATTGCGGAGATCCTTGGATGGATCATGGATCTGTTATTCCGTCTCACAAGCCAGTTCGGGATCCTGAATATCGGTTTGTGTATTATCCTGTTTACTCTGGTAACGAAGGTACTGATGATCCCTCTTACCATCAAGCAGCAGAAATCATCAAAGCTCATGGCAGTTATGCAGCCGGAGATTGCAGCTATTCAGAAAAAGTATAAGGGCAAGGAAAATGATCAGAAGTATGCCATGATGATGCAGACAGAGATCAAGGCAGTGTATGAGAAGTACGGTACATCTATGACCGGCGGCTGTCTTCCCCTGCTGATCCAGATGCCTATCATTTTTGCCCTGTATCAGGTTATTTACCATATTCCTGCTTATGTACAGTCTGTGCGTGGATACTATGAGGCTGTAATAGCTAAATTACCGGCAGGTTATCAGACAACGGAGGCTTTCACCAGTCTGGCGGAAGCCCACAAGATGACAGCGGCAAATTACGATTTCACAAACATCAACAATGTGATCGAATTATTATATAAGCTGACAGGACAGCAGTGGGATTCACTGGTCAATGCTTTTTCCTCTGTGGGACAGGCTGTGACAGAGAGCGGGATCCGGGTCGTGGAGGCCATTGAGGATATGCAGAGCTTCTTTGGCTTAAACATTGCGTATACACCAATGCAGGTGATCGCAAACTATTTCAATAAGGCGGATAATACCTCCCTGCTTACCGCCCTGGCAGCGTTAAGCATCCCGCTTTTAGCTGGTTTGAGCCAGTGGTACAGTACAAAGCTGATGACAGCAAATCAGCCAAAGCAGGCCGATGATGCTCCGGGAGCCAGCATGATGAAGAGCATGAACATTACCATGCCTCTCATGTCCGTATTTTTCTGCTTCTCCTTTGCGGCAGGTATCGGACTGTACTGGGTGGCCCAGAGTGTGTTCACGATTATCCAGCAGGTGGGAATCAATTCTTACTTAAAGAAAGTGGATATTGACGATCTGGTTCAGAAGAATCTGGAAAAGACCAACAAGAAGCGTGCCAAGAAGGGACTTCCTCCTACAAAAGTAGGCAATGTAGACGAGATGTTAAAGAAGATCGAGGAACAGGAAGCAAAACAGGAGCAGGCTCAGATGGCCAAGATTGCAAAGACCAAGGCGGCAGTGGAGGAATCCAACCGGTATTACAATGAAAATGCAAAGCCGGGAAGCCTGGCGGCAAAAGCCAATATGGTGGCAAAATATAATGAGAAGCATGAGAAAGGAAATAAAAAGTAGGAGGGGTTTTGTATGGAGATGATTACAGTTACTGCCAAGACAGTGGACGAAGCAGTTACAAAGGCGCTGATCCAGCTTGAAACCACCAGCGACAAACTGGAGTATGAGGTCGTTGATAAGGGAAGCGCAGGCTTCCTGGGTATCGGAGCAAAACCTGCGGTGATCCGTGCAAAGAAGAAGGATACGGTGGAGGACCGGGCCATGGATTTTTTGACCAGGATCTTCGGAGCTATGAATATGCAGGTTAATATTACCGCAGCCTACAATGAGGAAGAACAGGAGCTGTCCTTAAACCTTGAGGGGGAGGATATGGGAATTCTGATCGGAAAGAGAGGGCAGACTCTGGATTCTCTCCAGTATCTGGTAAGTCTGATCGTCAACAAGGAGTCTGAGGGGTATCTTCGGGTGAAATTGGATACGGAGAATTACCGCGAGAGAAGAAAAGAGACGCTGGAGACATTGGCCAAGAACATTGCTTACAAGGTAAAGAGGACAAAACGTCCCGTATCCCTGGAGCCAATGAACCCTTATGAGAGAAGGATCATTCACGCTGCCCTTCAGAATGATAAGTTTGTAACTACCAGAAGCGAGGGGGAGGAACCGTTCCGCCATGTCGTGATTGCTCTCAAGAGGGAAGCATCCTTTGAGCGTAAGGGGCGTTACGACAGGAACCGTGGGGGCCGTTATGACCGCACAGGCGGTTACAGCAGGAACCGCGCAGAAAACGGCGACAGCTTTTCCAAACCAGCTGCAGATGCAGCTCAGGAGACACAGGAGACAGCTGCCGGTGACAATGAATAGTTACGTCTGCTGCTTAGCAGACCCTAAGGAACAATGAAACTGGTTAAAAGGCTGTTGCAGAAGCGACGGCCTTTTTGCTCTAAATGAGGAAAATTTATGAAAAAAGATACCATTGCGGCGATTGCCACAGGAATGAGCAACTCGGGCATCGGCATTGTCAGGATCAGTGGAAGCGAAGCCTTTTCCATTATTGACAGGATATTTTGTAGCAAGAATGGGGAAAAGGTGAAGATCAGCAGCATGCCCTCCCACCGGGTTCATTATGGGTTTATTTATGACGGTGATCAGAAGATAGACGAGGTATTGGTGCTTATTATGAAGGGGCCTCACAGCTATACGGCGGAGGATACAGTAGAGATTGACTGCCACGGCGGGGTTCTGATGGTGAAGCGGATCCTGGAAACTGTGATCCATGCAGGAGCCAGGACAGCGGAGCCGGGGGAATTTACAAAACGCGCATTTTTAAACGGACGGCTTGATCTGTCCCAGGCTGAGGCGGTGGCAGATATTATACACGCCACCAATGAATATGCGTTAAAGAGTTCTGTCAGCCAGCTGAGCGGTTCTGTGTCCAGGAAAATAGGGGATCTGAGGAGCAGGATCCTTTATGAGATCGCATGGATCGAATCAGCGTTAGACGACCCGGAGCACATTTCGCTGGAAGGCTACGGGGAACGGCTTTTGGAGGCATTAGATCCCATGATCGGGCAGGTAGAGGAGCTTCTTCGCTCAGCTGATGATGGGAGGGTTATGGCCGAGGGCGTAAAGACCGTGATCCTTGGAAAGCCAAATGCAGGAAAATCTTCCCTGATGAATGTTCTTTTGGGGGAGGAGAGGGCGATTGTGACTGAGATTGCCGGAACGACCAGGGATACATTGGAGGAGCATATTTATCTTCAGGGCATCAGCCTTAATGTGGTGGATACGGCGGGTATACGTGATACAGAAGACGTAGTGGAGAGGATCGGCGTAGACCGGGCCATGAGGGCTGCTAAGGATGCAGATCTCATTATCTATGTGGTAGATGGGTCACGGCCCTTAGATGAAAGCGACCGGGAGATTATGGAGCTGATCCGAGACCGAAAATCCATTGTCCTGTTAAATAAGACGGATCTGGAGCTTCAAATTGATGCAGCTTCTCTGGAAAAGCAATGCGGCCGCAGGGTGATCCCTATTTCTGCAAAAGAAGAACAGGGCATCGGACAGCTGGAGGAGGAGATCAAGCATCTGTTTTATCACGGAGAACTGTCGTTTAATGATCAGGTGTATATTACCAATGTCCGTCACAAGGAAGCACTGGAGCAGGCGCTGGAGAGTCTCAGGATGGTAAAGCAGAGCGTAAAGAGCCAGCTCCCGGAAGATTTTTATTCCATTGACCTGATGGAAGCATATGAGCAGCTGGGATTCATCATCGGACAGGCAGTGGATGACGATGTGGTAAACGAGATTTTTGCAAAATTCTGTATGGGAAAATAGGGAAACTCAAAGATGATACAGGATGTTTGTAGATTTACAGCTGAATGGATACGCATAGGGAGGAAGAAGAATGCCTTATTTAGAAGAAACATATGACGTAGTGGTGGTAGGAGCGGGACACGCGGGATGCGAGGCTGCTTTAGCCAGCGCCAGGCTCGGAATGGAGACGATTCTTTTTACCGTCAGTGTGGACAGCATCGCTCTCATGCCCTGCAATCCCAACATTGGAGGGAGCTCAAAAGGCCATCTAGTGCGGGAGTTAGATGCTTTAGGCGGAGAGATGGGAAAAAATATTGATAAGACGTTTATCCAGTCCAAAATGCTCAATGAATCAAAGGGGCCTGCTGTCCATTCCCTGCGCGCTCAGGCAGATAAACAGGATTACAGCAGCCAGATGCGCCGTACTCTGGAGAATACAGAGCATCTGACCATACGTCAGGCGGAGGTCTCTGAATTAATCGTGGAGGAGCAGAAAATCTGCGGGGTAAAGACATCTTCCGGGGCCATTTATCATGCCAGGGCGGTGGTGCTGTGTACGGGAACCTATCTGAGAGCGCGATGTATTTATGGAGATGTGAGCAATCCAACGGGGCCCAACGGGCTTCAGTCGGCGAATCATCTGACTGATTCTCTGGAAAAAAATGGAATTGAAATGTTCCGCTTTAAAACAGGAACTCCTGCCAGAGTGGATCGGCGCAGCATAGATTTTTCAAAAATGGAAGAACAGTTTGGAGATCAGCGGATCGTTCCATTTTCATTTTCCACAGATCCGGATTCCGTTCAAAAGGAGCAGGTTTCCTGCTGGCTTACTTATACCAATGAAGAAACCCATCACATTATCCGGGAAAATCTGGATCGATCCCCCCTGTTTTCAGGGGCGATCGAGGGAACGGGCCCCAGATATTGTCCGTCCATTGAGGATAAAGTGGTTAAATTCCCGGATAAAAATAGGCATCAGGTATTTGTGGAGCCGGAGGGACTTTATACAAATGAAATGTACCTGGGAGGAATGAGCAGTTCCCTTCCTGAGGATGTGCAGTATGCTATGTACCGTACTGTGCCGGGGTTAGAAAATGTAAAGATCGTGAGAAATGCTTATGCCATCGAGTATGACTGCATCAACTCCCTTCAGCTCAAGCCCACGCTGGAGTTTAAGAAAATATCCGGCCTGTTTGCAGGCGGACAGTTCAACGGAAGCTCCGGATATGAGGAAGCAGCTGTTCAGGGATTTATGGCAGGCGTCAATGCAGTGAGAAAATTAAAAGGGCAGGAGCCAGTGGTTTTGGATCGGTCTCAGGCCTACATCGGAGTCCTGATTGACGATCTGGTGACAAAGGAAAACCACGAGCCATACCGTATGATGACCTCACGGGCAGAATACCGCCTGCTGCTGCGCCAGGACAATGCGGACATACGGCTGAGAGCCATTGGACATGAGATCGGCCTGGTAAGCGATGAGGAATATCAGGCTCTTTTGGATAAGATCCAGGCTATTCAGACAGAGATCCAAAGGCTTGGAAAGACTGTGATTGGAGTGAGTGATCGGGTACAGCAATATTTGGGAAAATATGGAAGTACCTTACTGAAATCGGGAATTACCTTGGCAGAGTTGGTGAGAAGGCCGGAGCTGGATTATGAAAAGCTGGCAGAGCTGGATCCTGACCGTCCGGCCCTTCCGGAAGCAGTAAAAGAGCAGGTTAATATTGAAATCAAGTATGAGGGATATATTAAACGACAGACACAGCAGGTAGCGCAGTTTAAAAAGCTAGAGGGAAGAAAGCTGCCAGAGAATTTTGATTATTCTCAGGTAAACAGTCTAAGGCGGGAGGCAGTTCAAAAGCTTAACAAGGTACAGCCAGCCACCATCGGCCAGGCTTCTCGCATCTCTGGCGTATCTCCGGCAGACATATCTGTTCTGTTGGTTCACTTTACAAGAAAGCAGTAGGGAGAAGAAATGACAGATACCTTTAGAAAAAAAATGGAATATGAGTTAGGGCTTTTGGGAATTTCCCTCAGCGATCAACAATTGGAACAGTTTTATACCTACTACCAGATGCTGGTGGAAAAAAATAAGGTGATGAATCTGACTGCCATCACAGAGGAAGGAGATGTGGTGTCAAAACATTTTTGCGACAGCCTTTCCCTGTTTCGGGTGATTGCCAAAGGTGAAGAAAGGGCAAAAGAGACAGAAAACAAAAAAACGGAAGGAAGGATTTCCTACAGCCCTGAAATGATGAAGGGACAGAGCCTTATTGATGTGGGAACAGGAGCTGGATTTCCGGGGATCCCCTTAAAGATTGCTTTTCCCGGCCTTCGGCTCACACTGCTGGATTCCCTGAATAAAAGGGTAAAATTTTTGGAAGAAGTATGTCAGGCTCTGAAATTGGAAGATGTCACTTTTGTTCATGGAAGGGCGGAGGACATTGGAAGAAAGGCTGAGCATCGGGAGCAATATGATTGGTGTGTGTCCAGAGCTGTGGCAAATCTGGCCTCTCTCTCTGAATACGATATGCCTTTTGTAAAGATAGGGGGATGCTTTGTACCGTATAAATCCGGTGAGATTGAAGAAGAATTAAAAAATGCGGAGAAAGCAATCCACCTTTTAGGAGGAGAGATTCTTCAAGTGGAAAAATTCCAGCTTCCAGGAACAGATGTCTCCCGGTCGTTGGTAGTGATCAAAAAAATAAAGGCAACGTCTAAAAAATATCCAAGAAAAGCGGGAATGCCTACCAAGGAACCATTGTCATAAGTCATGAATGAGGATAAACATGTTTGCCGCTAAAGACAGCTGCTGATCGACATGGATGCAAATCAATATAGTTAATAAAAAAGCATCTGTATGTTTCACGTGAAACATGCAGATGCTTTTTTGATATAGAAATTAGAAAATAACAATAAGCTTTCTGAAAGAGATCCTATCCATAACCAGAAAGATAGATCGCTGAAGGAGTAAAGAAAAATAGAAAAATAGAAAAATAAAAAGTGGGAAAGTAAATCTTTATTCCATGGAACAATTAAAAAACAAAACAAAAAGGAAAACAAAATAAAGCGGAGAAAAGGAAAGAAAAACCAAAAATGAAACAAAATAAAACAAAACAAAACGAATCAGGGAAAAATAAAAGTGGATTAAAACAAATTAGAACGAAACAAAACAAATCAAAACAAATCAAAATAAATTAAAACAGATTGAAATAGCATAAGGGCTGAAATGGTTAAAAATGAAACTGAAATAAGACAAATTTAAAATCAATAAAACTCTTGAAAGGGGGAAAAAGAATGGCTGAAACAAATAAAACTCCCAAAATCCCTTTGTCTATAGGCATTTTTAGTCTAAAATAAGAAAAACAGGAGGTAAGAAAACAGGATAAAAACATTGGGAGAAATCTTATATAAAATATGGAAAGAATAAAAACATCACAAAAGAAAAAACAAAACAAAGAACAAAGGAAAAATAAAACAAAAGAATTAAAAATAAAACAATAAAAGGCTGAGTTTTAACGTATCAAAACTATTTAAAAAATTATCAAAAACTATATAAAACAATTAAAAACTAATACCAAAATTTATTTAAAACAAAAGCAAAACAAAAGGTAAATATAAAAGCCGTTTTATTTCCGTTAAGTTGTAAAACTAAACAGAAGGAAGGTAAGAATATAAAATGGAGAAGTCAGAAAGGACAAGAAGAGTAATAAAAAAAGCAGAAGGAGCAGAAAGAAGTAAAAAGAGGAGAAGGAGAGAAAAGAGGAAAATGCAAGGCGTATAAGAACGAAGATCCATGAGGATGGAAATGAAAAGAAGAGGCTCCTTTTACGCATCGTATGCATAAAGAAGCCTCTTTGTGTAACCATTCAGCCATATATTTTCTTGCCCGTTTCAAACGGTTACTATTTTGCTGCCTCTCTCATGAGGTGGATTTCATATGCATAGCCGTCCAGATCATTTGGGGTTTCCAAATAAAATGGAAGGTTTTTCAGCGCAGGATGGTTGACGATCCGTTTGAATGTATCCAGCCCAATATATCCTTCGCCTAGCTTTGCATGTCGGTCTTTGTGGGAGCCCATAGGATTCATACTGTCATTTAAGTGGACTGCTTTTAGGCGTTTTAGCCCGATTTTATGGTCAAATTCTGTTAAAACCTCATCTAAATGGTTGACAATATCGTATCCTCCATCCCAGATATGGCAGGTATCCAGACATATACCCATATGATCGTGAAGCTCTACCAGATCTAAAATTTGTCTGAGCTCCTCAAAACATCCCCCTATTTCTGTTCCCTTTCCTGCCATAGTCTCTAAAAGTACAGTGGTATTCTGATCGGGTGACAATATTTCATTTAGCATCTGGGCGATCAAGCGGATCCCAGTCTCTGTTCCCTGTTTTACATGGCATCCTGGGTGAAAATTATACATATTTCCAGGGGTATATTCCATTCTTTTTAAGTCGTCAGCCATAGTGCTTTTTGCAAAATTCCTTAGGTTTTCATCGGCAGAACATGCATTCAAGGTGTAAGGAGCATGTGCCAGAATAGGAGAGAGGTCAGTTGATCTGGATTCCTGAAGAAATGCTTCAATATCTTTTTCATTGATTGCTTTTGCGTTTCCGCCCCGAGGATTTCGGGTAAAGAATTGAAATGTGTTGGCATTAATTTTCTGTGCTTCCTTGGCCATAGAGACATAGCCTTTTGAAGATGATAAGTGACATCCGATTCGCAGCATGGTTTTCGATTCCTTTCTAGAGTTGTTTTTTCGCAGCGCACTCTTATAAAAAAGGTTTGGATCAAGGCATATGAAAAGATGATGTTTATGCCGTAAATCCAAACCACGAAATAGGATCGTTTTGACAGCAATTCAGACAGAATCAATCCAGAAGAAGAAAATGTTTCACGTGAAACAATTCCTTTTGCTGGATTGATCTGACATAGAAAATGGGATAAAAACTTATATTTAACCCAAATATGTCTGAATCAGGTCATATACTTCCGTTGGTTTTTCTAATTGTGGGAGAAATTTTGAGTTAGGAATCGAAGTGTATTCGATTGCCGGATTGATCGTTTTATATTCCTCCATACATTCTTCCATTCCGTCCAAAGATTTTCCGCCTAAAAGGTAGATGCTATTATCAATCTTTTTTAGAGCAGAAATAATATTGCATTTCACATAATTACATTTCAAGCTGGCGTAGACAGATTTGGGAGAATCACCCAAATGAGCCGATTCATAATATGCATCCAGAAAAACTTTCTTGACGGAATATGGGTTGCAAAAATAGTTGGACAAAAATTCCTTTGTTATAAAATGTTTGCTGCAGGCGATATGATAAATCAAAGTACCTACAATGGGAAGATCCAATATGATCTTATATAGTTTTGCATTTTTTCCGGGAACCTGGCTGCAGGATAGAAGGTTCTCAGGATTGATAAACATAAGCCGGTCAAAGAGTTCCGGACGATTGCTGCAAGCCATGACACCCAGAGCAGCAGAACTGCCAGAAGCGATCAAATCTGTCCGATGACCAATTTCAGATTTGATAAAATCAGCCAGAAGCTGCACATATAGATAATTGGTATAGGTAAGATTAGGCTTTTCAGAACGTCCAAATCCCAATAGATCAATGGTGTAGACCGTATAATTCTCCGCTAATTTTCCTATCAGGTTTTTCCATTCATATCCGCTGGCTGACGGACATAAATCATGAACCAGCAGGAGAGGCTTTCCACTTCCTGATTTTGTGTAATGTATATTTCCGAGTCTCCATTTGTAACAAAGAGATTCCTGTTCTTCCAGTATATTGTGGGAGGAGGCTGAGATTTTTATTGCCTTATTGATCAGGGCAATAGAAGCAGCAGCTCCTGATGATAGTATAAGCAAGGTGAGCAATTTATTTCGAGCTTTCATTCCATGTCTCCTATATTATGATGTTGGGGTCAAAAGTTTTTGCCCCCTCTGCTGCCGGATTGCTCCGCACTATGTGCGTTTGCAATCCTCAAAACACCTCAAATCCGCTCATTTTTTTGCGAAAAATGGCTGCTTTCCTTTCTATTATAATACATACAAATGGCTAATACAACGATTGACGCCTTAAATCTTTATTAACTTGTAACAGACAATATGTAATGACCTCCGATTTGTAGAAACGTGGATTTATCTGTAT
>CABQJX010000101.1 GCA_902464595.1 uncultured Lachnoclostridium sp.
ATCCGGGACATTTTCATTTGTGATATACTGAGACATTATCATAAATGGCTTATATTTTTTCAATATTTTTTTTAAAAGTAATTGACATTTTCCCTATTTCCCATTATAATTATAAAAGTGTCAAGAAAACATCAAATGATTTGCGCGCCTTTAGCTCAGCTGGTAGAGCAGTAGACTCTTAATCTATTTGTCCAGGGTTCGAGTCCCTGAAGGCGCATTGAAAGGTCTGATTTTGCAGATATTGGAAGCTGCGGGGTCGGACTTTTTTATTATAAAAATCACGCTTACAGACAAAAAATAAACTGTTCGCAGAAATCACAGGGGGATATATGAAACATTTACAGCGGGCCGCAGGCATCCTGGCTGCCTTCTGCCTTATGATCATTTTATTTGTCACTTCCGTTGAGGCCGTGGTTTACTGGACTCCCGGATACTTTCAAAAGGAATATGAAAAATATCATGTCCTGGAAGATCTTCCAGCCATGACCATGGAGGATCTTCTCTATGTTACAGATGAAATGATGGATTATCTGAAGGGCAGCCGGGAGGATCTCCATATTTCTGTATCTATGGGAGGACAAGAGCGGGAATTTTTTAACGAGAGGGAAATTGCCCATATGGAAGACGTGCAGGTTTTGTTTTTAAAAGCAATGCAGCTCCGCCAAGGCTGTTTGATCCTCTGCCTGATCCTTTTAACGGGAATGGCCATTTCCAAAGCTCCCTTAAAAAGGATGCTTCCAGCCTGCCTGTGCATTGGGACAAGCCTGTTTTTCCTCCTGATCGCCCTTCTGGGACTTATTATATCCACGGATTTTACCAGGTACTTTATCCTTTTCCACCATCTCTTTTTCGATAATGATCTTTGGATCCTGGATCCTGCTGAGGATATGCTCATTAACATTGTTCCGGAAGGCTTTTTTATGGATACAGCGGCACGCATTGCCCTGACCTTTGGGGGCCTGTCCCTTCTCCTGTTTCTCATCTGCCTGTTCCTGGTAATCCGGGAGCACGGCAGACAAACATCCGCCTGTCAGACTGACGATGTCAGTCCTGAGGTGCGATCCTCCAGCAAAGATACAACCAACGCAAACTAAGATCGGAGAACAGCCCATGAAACGATTTTATATGCTTTTTATCTGCATCTGCCTGTCTCTCTCTCACCTTTCCTTCACAGCTGCTGCAGCCCCCCAGTGGCCTGACAACGTTTCCATTGAATCGGATGGCGGGATCCTGATGGATTCGGATACTGGTACGATCCTTTATGAAAAAAACATGGATCAGCCCTATTATCCTGCCAGCATCACAAAGATCCTGACCGCTCTCATTGTCCTGGAGCAATGCAGCATGGACGAAATGGTCACCTTTTCTCACGATGACGTATATAACGTGGAGGAAGGGAGCAGCAGCGCCGGTATTGACGAGGGAGATGTGCTCACTGTAAAAGACTGTCTCTATGCCCTTATGCTGGCTTCAGCCAATGAGAGCGCCAACGCCCTGGCATGCCATGTCAGCGGCTCCAGGGAAGCTTTCGCCGATCTGATGAATGAGAAAGCCAAAAGCCTTGGCTGTACAGGAAGCCATTTTAACAATCCCAGCGGTTTAAACGATGAAAACCACTATACCACCGCCCATGATATGGCACTGATCGCCCGAGCCGCCATACAGGATCCTAATTTTTCTGTGATCTGCGGAACCAGAAGCTATCAATTAGCTCCCACCAAGCGGAGCCCTGAGGGCGGATATGTGGCAAATCATCACCGTATGCTGAACAAAAACGAATCTGTCTACTATCCGGGCGCATTTGCCGGAAAGACCGGATACACCTCCTTAGCAGGCAATACCCTGGTCACCTGTGCAAAGCAGAATGACATGACCCTGATCGCTGTAGTGCTCAACGGCCATCAGTCCCATTATTCCGATACCAAAGCACTTTTCGATTTTGGATTTGGAAACTTCCAGTCCTTAAAGACCGTGGATTACGAAACAAAATATAAGTCCCTTGAAAATGATATGACCATATCGGGCATGACCCCCTCAAAAGGACTTTCCCTTGAATTAGAGGAAAATGGGCGGGTTGTTATCCCGAAAGAGGCGGATTTCACCGATGTTCAATCTGCTCTGTCCTATGATCTTCCACAGGAACATCCCCTAACAGCCGTAGCTAATATAAGCTATACCTATGACGGCCGCCCGGTAGGCTCCGTTTACCTGTGCTCTCCCTCCCTGGCAGAGGAACAGAAGCCATCAAGTTCCGCAGGGCAAACTTCCTCTGAGCAGTCTCCTGTCAAAAGCATTTCCGAGGATCCCTCTCTTGCCGAAAGCATTTCCGAGGATCCCTCTCTTGCCGAAAGCATTTCCGAGAAACAGGTTCCCGGTTCAGAGACAAAGGGACAGACCGGCCCTAAGCCGATCCGCTCCAATACGATCCTGATCCTGTCCATAGCAGGCTCGCTGATCCTTATTGCCGCTGTTGTGACAGCCCTATTCCTTTACCGACGCAAAAAAGAAGCCGCGGATCTGTCCCTTCGACGCCAACGACGGCTGGAACGGCTGGAGGACATGGGCTTTTCCTCCACTGATTTTGACGATCTGGTAGCAAAACGCCGTCTTACCTCCTCCGCTCTCGGAAAAAGCAAAAAATACCGCCGGAAACGGAGACGCAAAAAATCCTTTTTCCGTTGAACTTCTTTTTTTAATAAGATATAATAAACCATACAGAGAAGAAGGCCTGCGCCTCTGCAGCAACAGACGGCGCAGCTATCTTCCGGAATATCTGCCTCAGAGGAATCCCCCATGAACATGTTACACTTTGAATATGCGCGTTGTAAGGCTGCTGCCATGAATCTGGTCAGGAATCTTCCTATCACCATCGCTTACATGGCTGCGGCTACTTTTTTATCCGGTATCTTTTTTCATCTCAGCCGAAATGTGACGAATGTAGCCATCACCTATATCTTGGCTATTATCTTGATCGCCCGGGCCACCTGCTGCTACAGCGCAGGTATCCTAGCGTCCCTTTTTGGGGTATTCTGGGTCAATTTTGCCTTTACTTACCCCTATCTGACTCTGAATTTCACCCTCACTGGCTATCCCATTACCTTCCTTGGGATGGCCCTGATCTCATGCATCGCCAGCAGCATCTGCATTATGCTGACCAAGCAGAGCGCCCAGCTGAAAGAAAAAGACCGGATGCTCCTCAATGCAGAAAAAGAGACCATGAGAGCCAATCTCATGCGCGCCATGTCTCATGACCTGCGCACCCCGCTTACCAGTATTATCGGATCCAGCTCCACGTATCTGGAACAGGAAAACAGTATGACGGAAGATGAAAAACGGCGTCTGATCCAAAATATTGAAGAAGACGCCCAATGGCTCTTAAATATGGTGGAAAATCTGTTATCTGTCACTAGGATCCAGGACGAAAAGGGCGTGGCATGCGTGTCCAAAACAGAGGAATCCCTGGAAGAGGTAATCTACGATTCTGTCCAGAGATTTCATAAGCGTTTTCCCGATATTCCGGTACGCGTTTCCATTCCTGACTCTGTGCTCATCGTACCCATGGATGCCACTCTCATCGCTCAGGTTATCAACAATCTTCTTGAAAATGCGATGTTCCACTCCGGAACAAAGGAACCCATTGATCTAACAGTTTCCACAACAGGGGAGGAACTGTCTGTATCTGTAAAAGATTACGGAAAGGGATTGGATCCGGAGCGCTGCGATACGATCTTTGACGGGGGCGGAACCTCAGATAACCGAAGCGGCGACAGCCACAAGGGAATGGGGATCGGACTCAGCATATGCAAAACCATTATCCACGCTCACGGCGGTCACATACAGGCCAGAAACCACGACTGCGGAGCAGAATTTACTTTTACCTTGCCAGATTGGAGGGAATACTAATATGAACGCCAACACTACGATCATCATTATTGAAGACGAAAAAAATATCTGCAGTTTTATTGAAGCTGCCCTCGCACCCAAAGGATACCACACCGCCTGTGCCTACAACGGAACAGACGGGCTGAAGCTGATCGAAAACCTGAATCCTGACCTGGTGCTTTTGGATCTGGGACTGCCGGATATGGACGGCCTGGAGCTGATCCAGGAGGTACGCAATTCCAGCAGCCTTCCCATCATTGTTATTTCCGCCAGAACCTTAGAGAGAAGCAAGGTAGCTGCCCTGGATCTTGGAGCTGACGACTATCTCACTAAGCCCTTCGGAACAGCAGAGCTTTTGGCCCGGATTCGGGCAGCCCTGCGCCGCAGCCAGAAAAATACCGTTTCCCCTGTTTCCAAATACGAGGTGGGAGATCTTCTCATCGACTTTGAACGCCGCCTGGTAAAAGTAAAAGGCCAGGAAATCCACCTGACCCAGATCGAATATAAGCTTGTATCCCTATTAGCCAAAAACGCAGGACGGGTTATGACCTACGAAAGTATTATTACCAATATCTGGGGGCCCTTTGCTGATAATGATAACCAGATTCTGCGCGTAAACATGGCCCATATCCGGCGGAAGCTGGAAGAGAATCCTGCTGAACCCCAGTATATCTTTACAGAGATTGGGGTGGGATACCGGATGCGGGAAGAATAGCGCTCCAAAACAGAAAACACAGCGGACGGCTTATTTCTTCCGTTTTGCTCTGGCCGTCCGTTTTCTGCGACTTTCTTCCTTTTTCTGGAGCAGCTGATCCTCGTCCTCTTTATCCGCCATTTTTACCGTTTTTACAATGTAATACAGATCTCTCTCTGACTTCTTTACACGGATCTTCCCTTTTACCAGCCCATGCTCCGGGCAAGCCGCCAGGCAAAAATAAAATCTCTGTCCATAGGAAAACCAGCGGATTTTTTTGCGCAGCATTCGATTGCACTGCAGGCATTTTATGTCCGTGATCTCCTTATCCTCCATGATCTCCTCTCTGAACTCAAATTCCCTGGAAACCAGTTTGGAATATTCCGGAAAATAAAGACGGTATTCCTCCTCCTTATTTCGGGGAAGGCTGTAATAATCCACGGATACATAGATCTCCAGCCGTTCCATATCCAGAACAGATAAAATCCTTCCCGTATAGCATGCATCCTCCAAAGCGCGGTGGAAGGGCCCTTCCTCCTCCATACCCTGCTGCTGTACTGCCATATCCAGGGACAGGCGGGTTTTTCCGTCTCCATATTGGAGAGAATAAAGCTTTTGAATATCCAGATAAAGAAGTGGACGGGGGAAAAGATTCTCCAAGCCGTGATAGGCTATGTTCCTCTGAAGCTCGGTCAAATCCATAGAACCCCAGGTACAGAATCGGATAGATTCCTCACCGCACCAGGATAAAAATGCCTCCATAACCTTAGGAAAGGATTCTCCCTCCTGCTCCAGCTCATTCATATCCATGTGAGTGACCTCTGTGATCTTAAAATGCAGCTCCTGATAAACCGCCGGCTTCACCAGACGGTGAAAGGAATCTACTTCCCGAAACTGGCTGTCCAGCTTTACCGCCCCGATCTCTATGATCTCAAAAGGCAAATGCTCCACTGAGTCTTCTTTTCCGCTGGGACTTTGATTCCACTCTAAGTCTAATACAATATAATTCATGTCCTCATCCTGTTACTGTCATTTTCATTTTCTGTCTTTATTTTGCACAAACATATCTTATCATATGAAAAGGAAGATGGAAAGTACTGGTTCTTTGAGTTTCTGCCTTTTTGGCTCCATTCGTGTTCGGCATAATGTAAACTATTTATATTATTTTAGTTGACAATTAACATTTTCATTCCTATAATGAACATATCTTCACACAAAAGACTTTTTAAGGAGGATCTTCATGAACCGGTCATTTCGCACTGCAGAACTCACACAAATGGCGCTTCTCACTGCACTTTTATGTATTTCTGCCTATATTGTCATACCGCTCCCCTTTACACCTGTCAGCCTTACGGCCCAGACTCTTATGGTGAATCTCATTGCGCTGCTTCTGACGCCGCAGCAGGCAGCGTTTACTATAGGGGCCTATATTCTCCTGGGCTTAGCTGGGCTCCCCGTCTTTTCCGGCGCCATGGGCGGCCCTGGAAAGCTCTTTGGCCCTACCGGAGGGTATATTATGTCATGGATCCCTGCTGTGATCCTTATGTCTCAGCTTAAAGGGAAACACTATTGTTTCCGCAGGTATCTTCTGGTAACGATTCTCATAGGAATGCCTGTGATCTATCTCTTTGGAACCGCCTACATGAACCTATTGACAGGAATGGGGTGGTCCGCCTCCCTCACAGCAGCTGTTATCCCCTTTATCCCTCTGGATCTGTTTAAATGTGCTGCGGCTGTCCTCATCGCAAAGCCTGTCCAGATTGCCCTTTCCCAATTCTCAGCTTCCTGACAGGCTGGATCCCGATGACACGCATGGCATCTAAATGATACACACGGCATTTCGATGATGCACACGGCATTTAAAGGAGGATGTATATGAGTATGCTGTCTGTATTTTTTATTGGCGCAGGCCTTTCCATGGATGCCTGCGCAGTTTCCTTTGCCCAGGGAATGTGCCTGAAAAAACGGGTAGGTTTTTACTCGGTCGTACTCGGCCTGGCCTTTGGCCTGTTCCAGGCAGGAATGCCATTGGCCGGCTGGTTTGCCGGAATCTATTTTGAATCTCTGATCACCTCAATCGACCATTGGATCGCCTTTGTCCTTCTGGGTATAATCGGGATCAATATGATCCGCGAAGCTATAGAAGACACGGAAGCCAGCGGCGAATACAGCCGCAGCGAATACAGCTGCAGCGAACACAGAGAGGAGGAAAATGGCTGCTGTAAAAACACCATCTATATCTCTCCTTCTTCCATCTTCATTATGGCAGTAGCTACCAGTATTGATGCTTTGGCAGTAGGGATCAGTTTCGCCTTTCTTCAAGTACAGATCCTCCCTGCTGTCTGTCTGATCGGAACTACCACCTTTTTTGTCAGCTGTGCCGCAGTATGGCTCGGAAACCGGCTGGGCGGAAAGTTAGGAAAATATGCCGAGATCACCGGAGGGGTAATCCTCATTCTCATTGGCAGCAAAATCCTTTTAGAACATTTAACCCAGGGGCCTATTTAATTTCAGGTCCCTGGGTTTATTCTTGAGCTTCCCATGATTCTTCCGCTTTTTGAGTTTCCACTTTTGAGTTTCCGCTTTTGAGTTTCCCCTTTTTACAGCAGCCTGACAAAAATCCTCCTGCGGTTTATAAGTTTTTTACATTTAAAGCACGTATAGCATTGAGCACTGCTATCACCATAACGCCTACATCAGCGAAAATAGCAAACCACATATTGGCAATTCCAATCGCTCCGAGCCCCAGGCAGGCAAATTTAATGACTAGGGCGAAGAAAATATTCTCATAAACAATTCTAAGACATTTTCTGGAAATTTTAATCGCTTTGGAAATCTTTAAGGGATCATCGTCCATGAGGACCACATCGGCTGCTTCAATCGCCGCATCCGATCCCATCGCTCCCATCGCAATACCAATATCCGCCCTGGTAAGAACGGGCGCATCATTAATCCCATCACCTACAAAAACCAGTTTTTCCCCAGTTTTTCTCTGGGAAAGAAGCTTTTCTACCTCCTCCACCTTATCTGCTGGAAGGAGCTGGCTGTGTACCTCATCAATTCCCAGCTCAGCAGCCACTTTATCTGCTACTTTCCCGGAATCACCGGTGAGTATTACCGTCTTATGAATCCCTGATTTTTTAAGCTGGGCAATTGCTTCCTTTGAATGAGGTTTCACAAGATCAGAAATAACAATATGCCCTGCATAGCTTCCGTCAACTGCCACATGAATGATCGTCCCCACGCTATGACAGTCACGATACTCGACTCCGAGTTTTTTCATTAATTTTGCATTTCCTGCTGCTACTTCCTTCTGATCCACCTTGGCAATAATCCCGTGTCCGCTGATCTCCTGGATGTCTGATACGCGGCTTCGGTCAATCTTTTCTCCATAAGCCTGCTGTAGGCTTTTGCTGATCGGATGAGAGGAAGCGCATTCCGCTAATGCAGCATATTCAAGGAGCTGCTTTTCCTCCATCTTATTGTGATGAATCGCGCTGACTTCAAATACTCCCTGAGTCAGTGTGCCTGTTTTATCAAAAACAATCACTCTTGCCTTAGACAATGTCTCCATATAATTGGAACCCTTGATCAGCACGCCTTCCCTGCTGGCTCCGCCGATACCTGCGAAGAAACTCAAAGGAATGCTGATAACAAGAGCACAGGGACAGCTAATGACTAAAAATGTCAGGGCACGGTAAACCCAGGTTCCCCACTGAGCGGGCTGCCCCAAAAGAAGGAGCTGTACCAGAGGCGGGATTACTGCCAAAGCCAGTGCTCCATAACAGACAGCCGGAGTATAGATCCTGGCAAATTTGGAAATGAAATTCTCAGATCTGGATTTATTGGAGCTGGAGTTTTCTACTAGTTCCAAGATCTTAGAAACTGTAGATTCACCAAATTCTTTAGTTGTCCTTACTTTTAATACCCCGGTCATATTAATGCAGCCGCTGATGATCTCATCATTGATTTTAACATCTCTTGGAGCGCTTTCCCCAGTCAAGGCGCTGGTATTGAGGCTGGAACTTCCTTCCACTACTACACCGTCCAAAGGAACCTTTTCACCAGGCTGTACAACGATCACGGTTCCGATCTCCACCTCATCCGGATCGATCCGCTCCAGCCTTCCCTCCCGCTCTACATTCGCATAATCGGGACGAATATCCATAAGGGCACTGATATTTCTCCTGCTCTTTCCAACTGCATAGCTCTGGAACAACTCTCCGATCTGATAAAACAGCATAACAGCGATCGCTTCGTTGTAATCACCGCTTTTTGAGTAGATAGCTAAAGCAAACGCCCCTACTGTGGCAATGGCCATAAGAAAATTTTCATCAAATACCTGACGGTTTAAGATCCCCTTGGCAGCTTTCTTTAAAATATCATTTCCAATGATCCAATAGGCTGTCAGATAAAGAACAAGCTTCACCAGGCCTGTTGTTGGTATTAAATTCAGCAGGAGCACCATAGACACAGTGATCAGAATCCGCCGAAGCATCTTTTTCTGTTTCTTATTCATCTCATTGCCATCCTTTTTAATAAAATTAAAAATGCTGTTTTAGAACTCAATCTCACAATCTGAGTCTACTTTTTTACATGCCTTTTCTACGGCCTTCATGACTTCCTTTGGGTCTTTTCCATCTTCAAACTCTACAATTATCTTCTGGGTCATAAAGTTTACGGTAGCAGCTGCTACCCCTTCTGTTTTTTTCGCAGCCTCCTCCATCAAATTAGCACAGTTTGCGCAGTCCACTTCAATCTTGTAAGTCTTCTTCATGTTGAAATACCCCTTTCTTCTTCCTTTTTTCATTGTATACTGCTTTCTTATTTAACAATTAAGCATTTGTTTAATTATTATATCTGTATCATACTCCTTTTTTTCTTAAATGTCAATTCCTTTCTTATTTTTTCTCTTCCGCTTTTTTCTCTTCTGCCGCAGTGCAATTTATATAAAAAAAAATCTCAAAAGCTTTCACTTTTGAGATTAAACTTGAGAGGCGACGACCGGATTTGAACCGGTGGATACTGGTGTTGCAGACCATTGCCTTACCACTTGGCTACGTCGCCATATATTTAAACTCCCCGAGTAGGACTTGAACCTACGACAGCGCGGTTAACAGCCGCGTGCTCTACCGACTGAGCTATCGAGGAATACCTCTGAAGATATTATATGAAAAACCTGCACAAAATATGCAGGTAACACATACCTTCAAAACCACATACTGAACTTCCGTTTCTTCCAAACCTCTTTCCCTTTGGATAAGCCCTCGACCGATTAGTATCAGTCAGCTCCACACATTGCTGTGCTTCCACCTCTGACCTATCTACCTCGTCGTCTTCAAGGGGTCTTACTTCCTTGCGGAATGGGATATCTCATCTTGAGGGGGGCTTCACGCTTAGATGCCTTCAGCGTTTATCC
>CABQJX010000102.1 GCA_902464595.1 uncultured Lachnoclostridium sp.
CGTTTCCCTCACCGGCGGTGATCGTCACCTGAAATTCTTTGTCACCCAGCTTCTGGGAAGAAACAGGAAGTCCCATGCTGGAAGCCATTTTTGTCAGATTCTGGACAGCGATCTCGTTGTCAACCAGAACTTCTACCACTTCACCGGAAGCACAGGAAGCCAGAGCTTTCTTTGTGTCAATAACTGGTTTGGGGCACTGCTTGCCCCGCTCGTCTAATTTCATTTGTTTATCCTCCTTTAGAAATCCCCACCCCGTACAAAATGGGAAACCTTGGATTTATTATAGCAGGTTTGCAGATGTATGCAAAGTCTTTTGATTCCCGGAAAGAGGAGGATTGTTTTTTTCTATTGATCTTCAAAAATGTATTTATATTTTCAATTTATCCTTTTACTGGGTTATACCTGTCCCATCTGATGGTATTCTTCCGCAATATTCCTGGCGTGATCGCCGATCCGCTCATAATCGGTGAGGATTTCTGAGTAGAGGATGGAGGCTTCCACCTGGCATTTTTTATTTCTCATGCGGTATACCTGATTGGCGCGGTACAGTTCTGTTTTTGAGTCGATTTCCCGTTCCATGCGAACCGTATGGGATAAAAGCTCGTCTCTATCCATGGCATGCTCCTGGCACAGCGGTTCCAGTGCCTGGCAGCAGGATGTCCTCATCTCGTCCAGCTCCTCAAATGCCTCAGGGGACAGCTCCAGATTTTTTTCCATTATGGCACGGGCATATCCTGCGATATTGGTAGCGTGGTCGCCGATGCGCTCGCCGTTTCCGATGATGGTGTACATGCGGTTTAAAGCATCTACATCTATAGGGGAGTTTTCTACGGAAAGGATTTTTGAAATTTTCCGGGAGAGCCGGGCATTATACAGATCGATCTCCTCCTCCTGCTGTTCCACAAGCTCCAGCTTGTCCGGATCCTTGTCAAAGAAGGCGTCGAAAGCCAGCTTTACATTTTGGGAAGCTAGGGAAAGCATGCGGCGGATCTCGTTTTCCATCTGCTTGCGGGCCATGACGGACACGCCCAGAACATGCTCTGTGGACAGGAGTTCATCAAACCATTTCTCCTCGTCCGTGGTTTGGGAAGGCGTATCCGGCAGCAGGCGTTCCGACAGGCAGGCCAACTGGGCTCCAAAGGGGAGCAGGAACAGGGTGGTGACAATATTAAAGATCGTATGTACGTTGGCGATCTGAGCAGCCGGGTTTCCCGGTGTAAAGGATGCCACCCACTGGGGGAAGGGTACGGTAAGGCAGAGGCAGGTAAAGACAGCTGTTCCAAACAGATTGAACATCAGATGGATGAGAGTGGTCCGTTTTGCATCCCGGTTTGCTCCGATCGAGGCAAGGACAGCGGTGATGCAGGTTCCAATATTCTGTCCAAAGAGAACGAACACCGCGCTGTCAATGCCAATGAGGCCGCTGACTGCCAGTGCCTGTAAAATACCTACAGAGGCAGAGGAGGACTGGATAATGGCAGTGAACAGAGCGCCGGCCAGGATGCCAAACAGTGGGTTGGAAAAACGGGTCATCAGGTTTACAAAAGAGGGCGAATCACGCAAAGGGGTCATGGCAGCGCTCATCATTCCCATTCCGAGGAACAGGATGCCCAAACCGGCTACGATCCCACCGGTAAACTGAAGACGTTTTTTCTTTACGAACAGGACAATGGCCACTCCCACAAAGGCAATGAGGGGAGCGATAGCCCCAATATCAAGGGCGATGAGCTGTCCCGTAATGGTCGTTCCGATGTTGGCGCCCATGATGATCCAAACCGCCTGTTTTAGAGTCATGAGCTGGGAATTGACAAATCCCACGACCATAACTGTGGTGGCAGAGGAGGACTGGATGACCGCAGTGATACCAGCGCCTACACATACGCCGAGAAAGCGGTTTGAGGTGAGACGCTCTAAAATCTGTTTCATACGGCTTCCGGCAGCGGCCTCAAGGTTGACACTCATCATCTGCATTCCATAAAGGAACAAGGCCAGTCCGCCTAAGAGACTGAAAAAGGATTGAATACTCAAAATAATACCTCCCAAATTTACAAGTTCCATAACAGCCCATATGTTTTTTCAGAAGCTGGTACGGATTGAAACATACAGAACGGATTATACGTGGAAGAAAGCCGGGCTGTCAACGGAAAGGGAGCAATATTAACAAGACTTTAACTGGGCAGATACCCAGCGCATTTTGCTTGCTGTAAAGCAGATAAGAAGATCTATGGCTGAACTGTTACATAAAAATGAGCTGGCTCTTATGGAAATCATGTAGTAAAATAAGAAACTGAGTTTATGTATGATTCAAAATAGTTGGTTGGGAAGAAAAAATGGAAAAAAAAGGAATGGAAAACACGGAAATAAAGAACACCAGAATAGGGAATGCCGTGAGAAAGCGGGATCCCAGGTATGACTGTCTCCGGTCGCTGGCGGCCGCGGCGATTATCATGGTTCACGCCATGCCTGTGGAGACAGCGGGGAGAGGGCAGTGGATTTTTAATCATTTGACAACGCCGGTGCTTTTGTCCTTTGTGGGCATTTATTTCATGCTCAGCGGTATGTTCCTGTTAGAGAGAGGAACGGAACATTTAGGGGAGTTTTACAAAAAAAGACTGATCCAGGTAGGGATCCCCTTTCTGCTGTATGGTCTGATCTATTATTGTTACAATGTATATGCAGACGGCATCCATCTGCCCCTTTGGCAGCATCCATGGATTTTTCTGAGACAGGCTGTCACAGCTGGGATCCCCCGGGCAGGCCATCTTTGGTTTATGTATGGGCTGGCTGCTTTTTATCTTTGCGCCCCCTTTCTGTCAAGAATGGTGAAAGCCATGACCGATCAGGAGTTGGCTTTTTTCCTTATCCTTATGTTTGGGATCCATATGCTGGAATCCCTCGGTGAGATCCTGGGGATAGACATAAAACCCTGGGCACAGTTTATACTGTATACAGGATGGGTTTACTATTTCCTTCTGGGATATGGGCTAAAACGCTTGTGGGGGCAGAGAAAAATAAAGGGAGGAATCGGGGGATTATGTTTTCTGGGGAGTTTTGGCCTTCTCCTTGATCTGGGGGCTGACTGCCTTCTTCCCGGATGGATTCCCTCCACGCCCCATAAGCTTCCCTCTATGACTTTTCTGTGTATCTCCATCTTTTTGGCTTTTGAGCAGTATGGAAACCGGATACCACAGTGGGCAGGGAAAATAGGGCAGTTTGTGGGCAGGTACAGCTTTTCTATTTATCTGATCCATTTTTTGATCCTGAGTTATTTTGTCCATCCGAAGCTCACAGCCCCATTATTTGAGAAACACTATATGGGGGGAACGGTGGCAGAGACAGCCATTACTTTTTTACTGTCCCTGGGAGTTTCCGTTTTTCTGGACTGGGCGGTGACTGACCGGGTGAAAGGATTGCTAACTTGAGTTTCCGCATTTTGCAGTTTCCCTTTCGATTCGGATTGCCAGGCTCCAGTTTCCGGCTATAAGAGCGCACTAAGAGCCTGAAATGTTTCTAAAAACAGGGACAATATCAAAAACTCGCTTTGCTCAAACAAGTTTGATATTGCCCCTAACGAAACATTCCAGGTTCTAAGAGGCTCTAATAGCCTCCAAAGTCGCCTGGCAATCCGAATCGAAAAGCTTACAGAAAACTGCGGAAGCTCAAGATTGGTAATCCTTGTAAAAGGAAGAAAGCTGCTATATAATGGAAATCAGAGAGTTGGATCCAAGAGACAGAAGAAGGAGGATTATGGATATGAAAATGGTGATCATTGAACCGTTGGGAGTGGAGAAGGGGCGTCTGCTGTCCATGGCGGAGCGGATATTGGGAAACCGGGTGGAAATCGTGTATTATGATACCCGCACAACAGATACAAAGGAACTCATCGAGAGAGGAAAGGATGCGGACATCATTGCCGTGTCAAACCTTCCGCTGAATGAGGCGGTAATTGAGGGGTGTAAGAAGCTGAAGCTTCTGGCAGTGGCCTTTACAGGAGTGGATCATATTGCTATGGATACGTGCCGGAAGAACAAGGTGACTGTGTGCAACTGTGCCGGTTACTCCACCTGTGCGGTGGCAGATCTGGTATTCGGGATGCTCATCAGCCTGTACCGGAACGTGATCCCCTGTGACCGTGTATGCCGCCAGTCCGGCACAAAGGATGGCCTGGTGGGCTTTGAACTGGAGGGAAAGAAGTTCGGCGTGGTAGGAACCGGGGCCATCGGCCTTCGGGTGGCTGCCATTGCCCAGGCCTTTGGCTGTCAGGTTCTGGCGTACAGCAGGACGAAGAAGGATATTCCTGGTGTGACCTACGTGGGACTTGAGGAGCTGCTTTCCCAGTGCGATGTGGTATCTCTCCATACCCCTCTGACAGAGGATACCAGGGGGCTTATGAATCAGGAGCGCATCGGCCTTATGAAAGAGAACGCTGTGCTGATCAATACTGCCAGAGGGCCGGTGGTAGACAGCGAGGCTTTGGCAGAGGCATTGAAGGCAGGAAGGATCGGCGGAGCCTGCATCGATGTATTTGAAAACGAGCCCCCCATCAGAGAGGATCATCCCCTTCTCCATACGCCTAACACCATCGTGACGCCTCACGTTGCATTTGCAACGAAAGAGGCTTTGGAAAAGAGGGCGGATATTCTTTTTGGAAATGTAGCCGCTTACTTAGACGGTTCTCCAAAAAATGTGATGGGTTAAGATAAGATCAGAGAATGGGGTGCAGCATGGCGGGAAAACAGATCAGGAAGCACATTGTATTTTCCGGCAGGGTGCAGGGCGTAGGGTTTCGCTATACGGCCTGCGCCCTGGCCCGTCCCTTAGGGCTGACAGGATGGGTCAGGAACGCGTCAGACGGTACGGTTGAGATGGAAGCTCAGGGAGATGAGGGCGCCATCGGGGAGCTTGTGTGGAATTTGGAGAATGGCCGTTTCATACAGATCGACCGTGTAGTTCAAAGGGAGATCCCGGTTATATCAGAGCTGGGATTTTATGCCAGATATTAGTTTGTAAACGAAAAGGAGCCAAAGCAGAACCTATATGTTTCGTATGATTGTAAATGGAAAACGGATCTATGATAAATTTTCAGCAGATGAGATGACGGTCTATGCGGCCCAGGTCTCTTTTTTTATCATTCTTTCCGTGTTCCCTTTTATCATGCTGCTTTTGACAGCAGTCCAGATGATCCCCAGCCTGAGCAACGCCAAGTTTATGGAGCTGATTGTAGGGCTGGTTCCCATGGATTATAAATCCTTGGCTTTCCGGGTAGTAAATGACCTGTCCCTAAAATCCCCGGCCACCATGATCTCCCTCACTGCGGTCACAGCCCTGTGGTCAGCAGGCCGCGGGATGTTCAGTGTAGCCAGAGGATTAAACCGGGTTCACGGCCACGGGGAGAAGCGCTGGTATGTGGTAAGCCGTCTGATCTGTTCCGGCTACACCATTGTGTTTGTGGCAGTATGCATTTTATCGGTAGGAACGCTTATATTCGGAGACCGCCTGGCTGCCTTTATGGACCGCCGTTTTCCGATGATCGCCAGGACGGCAGCCCACATTATCAATTTCCGGCTTGTATGGGCGGTGATGATCCTTTTGGTGTTTTTCCTTGGGATCTATACCTATGTGCCGGATAAGAAGCTGAGCTTAAAGAGTCAGCTGCCCGGAGCTGTATGCGCAACTGTGGGATGGATCGGCTTCTCTTTTGTCTTCTCCCTGTATTTTAACCACATAGGGGGAAAGAATTATTCGTATATGTATGGAAGCCTTACGGCCATTGTACTTTTGCTCCTGTGGCTGTATTTCTGCATGTGTATTTTGTTTTTGGGGGCAGAGATCAATTATTTTTGGGAAAATGAGAGAGAGAATGACCGATGAGACGACTGTTTGCTTATATGAAAGCTTATAAAAAGGAAAGTGTGCTTGGGCCTCTGTTTAAGATGCTGGAAGCCAGCTTCGAGCTGTTTGTCCCTCTGGTGGTGGCCCGCATGGTCGATGTGGGGATCGTCCAGAGGGACAGCGGCTATATTTTAAAGATGGGCGGTATTTTGGTGCTGCTGGCCCTGATCGGCCTGGCCTGCTCCCTCACCGCCCAGTATTTTGCGGCCAAAGCGGCAACTGGGGCGGCCACGGCTTTGAGAGGGGATCTGTTTTCTCATATCGGCTCCCTGTCTTATGGGGAGTTAGACCGGGTGGGAGCCTCCACCCTGATCACCCGAATGACAAACGATATTAACCAGGTTCAGACGGGCATCAACATGACGCTGCGCCTGCTTCTTCGGTCTCCTTTTGTGGTATTCGGCGCCATGATCATGGCTTTTAGCGTAGATATACGGTCGGCTATGATCTTTGCAGTGACTATACCGGTACTGTGCCTGATCGTCTTTGGCATTATGGCCCTGACCATGCCCCTTTATAAAAAGGTACAGAAGCAGCTGGATCGGGTACTGTCGGCAGTCCGTGAGAATCTGTTAGGCGTCCGGGTGATCCGTGCCTTTAACCGTCAGGAGAGTGAAAGGATCCGGTTTGAAGGGGAAAATGACCAGCTGGTGAGACAGCAGGTTTTTGTGGGAAAGCTGTCGGCACTGCTGAATCCTTTTACCTATATAGCGGTTAATATGGCTATCGTAGCGGTACTTTGGACAGGGGCAGGACAAGTGGATGCCGGGAACCTGTCTCAGGGAAAGGTGATTGCTTTGGTCAACTATATGTCCCAGATTTTGGGAGAGCTTGTGAAGATGGCGAACCTGATCGTCATTATCTCCAAATCGGTGGCATGTATGAACCGGGTAGATCAGGTGTTTTTGGTCGAGAGCACCATAAAGGAGAGAAAGGAAATCCCAGAAGCTGCAAAGAGGGAGAAGGACACCTCCGTTCCCAAGGTGGAGATGCACCAGGCTGGCTTTACTTATGCCCAGGCAAAGGAGCCGTCCTTAAAGGGTATTTCCTTTCAGGCTATGGCTGGGCAGACCATCGGCATTATAGGGGGAACTGGTTCAGGAAAGACCAGCCTTGTGAATTTGATTCCCCGATTTTACGATGTTTCGGAAGGCTCTGTTTTGGTGGATGGAAAGGATGTAAGGGATTATCCGATCTCCGGGCTTCGGGAAAAGATCAGTATAGCTCCTCAGAAATCTGTCCTGTTTAAGGGGACATTAAAAGAAAATATGCTGTGGGGGCGGGAGGACGCCTCCGATGAGGAGATCTACGCAGCCTTAGAAATTGCCCAGGCCAGGGAATTTGTGGAGGCAAAGGGAGAGGGCTTATCCCTTTTTATCGATCAGGAGGGAAGGAATCTGTCCGGCGGACAGCGCCAGAGACTGGCAGTGGCCCGGGCACTGGTGAGAAGGCCGGAGATCCTTATTTTAGACGACAGCGCCTCCGCTCTGGATTTTGCAACGGACGCTCGGATGAGGAAAGCGATCAGGGAAAATACAGAGGGGATAACCGTATTTTTGGTGTCTCAGAGGGCAGCATCCTTAAAGGGGGCCGATCAGATCCTGGTGTTGGATGAGGGAAGGCTTGTGGGCGCAGGAAGCCACAGAGAGCTTCTTCGCACCTGTCAGGTTTACCGGGAGATCTGCCTGTCCCAGCTTTCAAAGGAGGAGGTGGAGAGAGATGAGCAGTAAGGAAAAATATGGAAAGAGAGATCCCAGAGCGGAGGAAAGCAGACAGAGATCACGAGCTACGTTTAGGAGGATCCTGGAGTATATCAAGGGTTACCGCTGGGCCGTTGGGCTGTCATTGATCCTGGCCTTTCTTACTACCGCGCTGACGCTCTATGTGCCGGTACTCATCGGAAAGGGTGTAGACTGCATTGCAGCCCAGGGACAGGTGGATTTTGAGTCCCTTCTTTCTATTATTATAAAGATCCTGACAGCGGCTGTCTTGACAGGGGCGGCGCAGTGGCTGATGAACCATATCAACAATCATATTACTTACCGGGTGGTGGAGGATATACGGTCAAAAGCCTTTGAGCGTCTGGAAAACCTGCCTTTGAGTTATCTGGATTCCCATTCCTCCGGTGATGTGATCAGCCGGATCATAGGGGACACGGATCAGTTTTCCGAAGGCCTTCTCATGGGTTTCACCCAATTATTTACAGGCGTTCTTACCATAGGGGGAACCCTTCTGTTTATGGTGTCTATTCAGCCTGTCATTACGGCGGTAGTGGTGGTTTTGACCCCTATCTCCCTGTTTGTGGCAGGTTTTATCGCAAAGCGTACTTTTGATATGTTTAAAAAGCAGTCGGAGACAAGGGGGGAGCTGACTTCCCTTACCGATGAGATGCTGGGAAATATGAAGGTGGTACAGGCCTTTGGGCGTGAGAAGGAGGTGGCCGAACGGTTTAAGGAGATCAATGAACGGCTGGCAGGCTACAGCCTGAGAGCCTCCTTTTTTTCCTCCATCACCAATCCGGCTACCCGTGCGGTCAACAGCCTGGTATATGGCGCTGTAGGTATCGCGGGGGCCTGGGGGGTGATCCGGGGATTCCTCACTGTGGGCCAGCTTACCAGCTTTTTGAGTTATGCCAATCAGTATACAAAGCCTTTTAACGAAATATCCGGGGTGGTGACGGAGCTGCAGAATGCCCTGGCCTGTGCCGGAAGGGTATTGGATCTTATCAGCCAGGAGATTGAGCCAGAGGATCCTCCAGAGGCCGAAGGGCTTCCCGCTGTCCGGGGACAGGTGGATCTGGAGCAGGTGGGTTTTTCCTACGTGCCGGAAAAACCTTTGATCCAGGACTTAAATCTTTCCGTAAAGCCGGGGCAGAGGATAGCCATCGTAGGTCCCACAGGCTGTGGAAAGACAACCATTATCAATCTGCTTATGCGGTTTTACGATGTGGATTCCGGCTCCATCAAGGTGGAGGGAAGGGATATACGGGATATTACAAGAAAAAGTCTGAGGCAGAATTATGGGATGGTGCTCCAGGATACCTGGCTGAAGGCAGGAACCATACGGGAAAACATTGCATACGGCCGCCCGGAGGCCAAAGAGGAGGAGATCATAGAGGCGGCAAAAAAGGCATACGCCCACGGATTCATTATGCGTATGCCCCAGGGTTATGATACCCTGATTGGGGAAGATGGGGGAAGCCTGTCTCAGGGGCAAAAGCAGCTTTTATGCATTGCCCGGGTTATGCTGTGCCTGCCTCCCATGCTGATCCTGGATGAGGCTACTTCTTCTATTGATACCCGTACGGAGGTGAAGGTTCAGAAGGCATTTGCCCAGATGATGGAGGGACGAACCAGCTTTATTGTGGCCCACCGCCTGTCAACCATACGGAGCGCAGATGTGATCCTGGTTATGAAGGATGGGAAGATTATTGAGAAAGGACGCCATGAGGAGCTGTTGGCTTTGGGTGGATTCTATGCCGGGCTGTATGAGGCCCAGTTTGCAGTGAGCTAGGGAGGGGATGTGAAAAGGCGGCTCCTTCTGAAAATCTGTGAAGAAGAAAAAATTAAAAAAAATGTAAGGTTTTTCTTTATTTGTAACCGCTTTTGTAACCTCTGAGTGCTATGATAGAGGCAAGTTGAAAAAAGAAAGCATGGGAGGAAGAAGAGTATGATAAAGAGAGACTTGCTGCGCAGGCATTCACGCCATACTGCATTGCTGATGGCAGTGACATTGGCATGTACCAATACGGGAATGGCTGTCAATACTGTATATGCTCAGGAAACAGGTTCAGAAGCCGGCTCCGGTGAAAAAGTGGGGTCAATGAGCGGCAGCTCCAGTGGCTCCCAAGATGGTTCTGAGAGCGGCTCCGGAAGCGAGGAAGGAGAAGGCTCCGGAAGCGAAGGAGGAGAAGGCTCCGGGAGTGAGGAAGGAGAAGGCTCCGGAAGCGAAGGAGGAGAAGGCTCCGGAAGCGAAGAAGGAGAGAGCTCCGGAAGTGAGGAAGGAGAGAGCTCCGGAAGTGAGGAAGGAGAGAGCTCCGGAAGCGAGGAA
>CABQJX010000103.1 GCA_902464595.1 uncultured Lachnoclostridium sp.
AAGGAAACCATTGCAGCTCCCGTGGAGGGAGTGGGTCATTTTGAACCGCTGCGCCATTATGCGGAGGTTCATCTTCTTATGGAGCCCGGTGAGAGGGGAAGCGGCCTGCAGTTTTCCTCGCAGTGCAGTGAGGATATGCTAGACCGGAACTGGCAGAGGCTGGTGCTCACTCATCTGGAGGAAAAGATCCACCGAGGTGTCCTCACCGGTTCGCCGATTACGGATATGCGGATCACACTGGCAGCGGGACGCGCCCACCCCAAACATACGGAGGGAGGGGATTTCCGGCAGGCTACGTACCGCGCGTTGCGCCAGGGTTTGATGGAGGCAGGATCGATTTTGCTGGAGCCCTGGTATACCTTCCGCCTTGAGATACCGGAAACCTCCATCGGGCGGGCGATGACGGATCTGGAAAAGAGGTCGGGAACCTGTGTGATCGAGGAGACGGAAAATGGGATGGCAGTTCTGACTGGACAGGCCCCGGCTTCCGAAATGGTAGATTACCAGGCAGAGGTTATTTCTTATTCCAAGGGAAGGGGACGGCTGAGCTGTAGTCTGAAAGGGTATGAACCATGCCATAACACCCAGGAGGTTATGGAAAAAATAGCTTATGACCCGGAGCGTGATACAGAAAATCCTACGGGATCTGTGTTCTGTTTCCACGGGGCGGGATTTGTGGTGAGCTGGGATCGTGTAAAGGAATATATGCATGTGGACAGCGGGATTTCCTTGGATCTGCTCAAGATGGAAGGGGGAGACCTGGAGTCAGATCCTTTCTACAACAGAGGCGAAAAGCAGAGGGAAGCAGCTTCCCGGGAAATCTGGCTGGGAACCGAGGAGATCGATGCTATCTTAGAGCGCACCTTTTATTCTAACAGCAGGGATAAATCATATGAGAGGAAAAAGTTCCCCGGAAAGGGGAGAGAGGGGAGGAGCCGTACCCAGGGCCAGGCAGTTACCTATACCTATCGCCCTTCATCTTCCGAAAAAAAAGAAGAATACCTCTTAGTGGATGGCTATAACATTATCTACGCTTGGGAGGAACTGCGCGGGCTGGCAGAGGGAAACATGGACGGTGCAAGGATGGCTCTTATGGATATGCTCTGCAATTACCAGGCAGTCCGCCGCTGCAATTTGATGGTGGTATTTGATGCTTATAAGGTAGAGGGGAGGGTGACAGAGGTCAGCCCCTATCACAATATCCAGGTGGTGTATACGAAAGAAGCAGAGACAGCGGATCAGTATATTGAAAAGTTTGCCCATCAGAATGCCAGCCGTTTTGATATATCTGTGGCCACATCCGATGGGGTGGAGCAGGTGATCATCCTGGGGCAGGGCTGCCATCTCATTTCTGCCAGAGAGTTTGAGGCAGAGCTTAAGCGGGTGAACCAGGCCCTTCGGGAGGAATATATAGAACAGCCGGTTCTCAGAAAAAACCGGCTTTATGACATACTGCCTGAGGAGGTTTTGAGGCAAATGCAGGAGGCGGCAGAGGAAAAAGAAAAATAGGGCAGTAACTCAAGAAGGCATAACAAGATTGTAAAGGCGGAAAACCTCTGGTATAATGAAAGAAGACTGCCCGGCCCCCGGGTATAGATCGGAGGTATTCAATGAAACATCTGGAGCATTTTCATGAGCTTTGTTCCCTGACCAGGAAACAAAAATTTTCTTTGCTTTCCCTGCTTCCTATTTATTTTATGGTGATCGGCCTGTTTTTTCAGCCTATAGATGAGATCCTTCCGGGAATGGTGCGGATCATGCGGGAGCCGGACTTTCTGATCACAGATTATTTTGTGGTAGGGGGAGTGGGAGCGGCCCTGATCAATGCAGGTATTCTGACTCTCATGAGCATCGCCATCCTTTATTTTATGGGAATGGATATGGACGGCCATACTATCACTTCCATCTGCCTGATGTTTGGTTTTTCCCTTTTTGGCAAGAATCTTATGAATATATGGGCGATTCTGGCTGGTGTGTGGCTCTATGCCCGGTATCATAAAACATCGATGAAGCGATATATCCATATCGGCCTTTATGGTACAAGCCTGTCGCCTATTATCACGCAGATGGTGCAGGTGGGAGAATTTCCGATTGGTGTCCGTATCCTGACTGCGGTAGCGGTAGGGCTTACTATGGGATTCGTTCTTCCGCCCCTTGCCACTCACGTCCACTATGCCCATAAGGGCTATTCCCTCTATAATGTGGGATTTGCTTCCGGTATCATCGCCACAGTAGTGGTATCCATCCTTAAGTCTTTTGGGTTGGAGGTTCAGTCCCGACTGATCTGGTCAACAGGAAATAACCGGGTATTTGCAGGGATCCTATTCCTTCTCTTTGGGGGAATGATCGTTGTAGGTGTGGCAGTGCGGGGAAAAGGGATCCTGGCAGCTTACCGCAGGATCATCCGCAGCTACGGCTTGGGCGGAACGGATTATATGAAAGAGGAGGGCGGCGCCAGCACACTGTTCAATATGGGCATCAACGGTCTCTTCGCAACCGGTTTTGTCCTGGCAGTGGGAGGTGACCTCAATGGCCCGACGATCGGCGGTATCTTTACCATTGTGGGATTCAGCGCCACGGGAAAGCACTTGAGAAATATTGCGCCTGTAATGTTCGGGGTGTATCTGGCCAGCTTTACAAAGAACTGGGAAATCTATGAGCCATCCCCCATCCTGGCTCTGCTTCTTTCTACAACTCTGGCTCCAGTGGCCGGGGAATTTGGAGCTGTGCCAGGTATCATAGCAGGATTTCTCCATTCCTCTGTAGCTCTCAATGTGGGAATCGTTTATGGAGGAATGAATTTATACAACAATGGATATGCCGGAGGAATTGTGGCTGTTTTCATGGTTCCGGTGGTTCAGTCTATACGGGACAGGAGAGCCAGGGCAAGAGGCGGTATTTCGCTGTAGAAAAATCATAATAAAAAATCACAATCAAAAAACCACAATCAAAAAATCCCTGGCTTTTTCCCGGGAGGAATCCCGGAAAAGCCAGGGAGATCAAAAATCCAGAGGGATTTTCTAAAAAGTTCTGTTTCCTATAGGAACAGATCCAGAATATATACCACAATGCAGCCTGCCATAGATACTTGGATCAGGCTTTTTCCTTTCCAGGCCATGAGGACAGCCACTGTCATGGCTGCCGCCCCGGACCAGATGGATTCAGTAGCCTGGAGGATGGCAGGGAAGGTCATGACAGACAGGGTTACATAGGGTACATAGTAGAGGAAGGAGCGTATGTAGACATTTTTGATCTCCCTGCGGATCAATGTCAGGGGCAGGAGACGGATCAGATAAGTCACGCTGGCCATGACGAGAATATACAGATAGACATTATGATTCATGGTTTGATTCCTCCTTTATAGGGAATAGGAAGGCGGCAGCTCCGGCAATGAGGAGTGTCAGCAGTATGATCCGAAGTCCTGATGACAGGGAGGACAGAGGGGGAAGGCAGGAAGCGGCCAGGCTGAGAACCATGGAGATGGCGGCCAGAGCAGCGATCACACGGTCTGATTTGGCAGGAGGGATGATGACCGCTATAAACATTCCGTACAGTGCCACTCCGAGAGCATTTAGGATCCTTGCTGATAGGAGCTCTCCCGATACAGCACCTAAGAAGGTCCCGGCTGTCCAGCCAGGGATGGCCATAGCCATAAGCCCATAATAATAAAAGGGATTTAACAGGCCGGGCCGGCATGCAGAAAGGCCGAATACCTCGTCTGCCACTCCGAAAGCCAGGAAAAAGCGGTGGAAAAACGGCTGTCCCGGCTCCAGCTTTTGAGATAGGGAAAAGGACATCAGGCAGTAACGAAGATTGATGATGATCTGGATCAGCGCCAGCTCAATATAGGGAGCTCCTGTCTGGATAACGCCAAGGGCGGCAAACTGCCCGGCGCTGGTGAGATTGGTGAAGGACATGAGGACAGATTGAAAGACAGTAAGGCCCTTTAACTGGGCGGCAATGCCAAAGGTAAAGGACACGGCCAGATACCCCAGTCCAATGGGAACACCGTCTCTAAGGCCGTTGTGAAATTGACTGAATTTACGTTCCATAGTAACTAGCAACCCTTCATAAAAGTATAAAGTAGGAATGAATCCTTTTCCAATTATAGCAGGAAAATGGAGAAACTCAAGGGAGATTTTTCCAATTTTTAATGCAAAATAACCGTTCTGCGATAGAAACATCAGGGGAAATTCGAGAGGGAAAAACTTGACAAGAAAGCCGGATTGTTATAAAATAGTTCGGTAGCTAACAAAATGGGAGGAAACAATGACTGCTGTTTTAAATCCAACGGTTCGTCTGATTACTACATTGTCCCATCTGATCCGAAGGAAAGTAGACTGCCAGGAGCACTTGGAGGAGCTGACTCCGGCTCAGGATCGGATGCTCCACTATATTCTGAGCCAGTGTGAGGAGAGGGATCTGTTTCAGAAGGAGATAGAGGAGGCGTTTAACCTGCGCCGTTCTACTGCGTCCGAGATGTTGACGCTGATGGAGCAGAAGGGGCTGATCATAAGGGAACGATGGGCTTCGGATGCCAGGATCCGTCAGATCGTACCCACAAAAAAGGGATGGAGCTTGAAAGAACGGGTTCTTCAGGATGTGAAAGAGATGGAAAAGCTGGTCACCCGGGGTGTGACAGATGAGGAAATTGAATTATTTCTCCGTATAGGCGAGAAAATGATGGAGAATCTGAAATAGGGGGGAGAGCCTTGTGGTGTATCGGACATCATAGGCTCTTTCCATTTGCAAAAAATAGGAATAAAAGCGGTTCTTCTATCTGAATGAAACCCTTTGCAGCAGCATGAGGAAACTTAAAAAAGAAAATGAAAAAGGAGGTTTGAGACAGTGAAGCAACATCATCAAACAATCATTAAAAAGCTTTTAAAGTCTGTCCGGGAATACAAACGGGATTCTTTTTTGAGCCCTGTATTTGTGATCCTGGAGGTTCTTCTAGAAGTAATGATCCCCAGCGTTATGGCTATGCTTATCGACAGGGGCGTAAGCGGAGGCAGCATGGAGGTTGTTATGAGGATTGGGGGAGTTCTGATCCTTCTGTCCATGTGCTCTCTGGCATGTGGGATCCTGGCTGGCTTCTTTGCGGCCCGGGCTTCCGCCGGTATGGCGAAAAACCTGAGAAAGGATATGTTCCACCATATACAGGGATTTTCTTTTTCCAATATTGACCGGTTTTCCCCAGCCAGCTTGGTGACCCGTCTGACAACGGACATTACCAATGTCCAAAACGCTTACCAGATGGTGATCCGGATTGCCATCCGAGGCCCGGTCATGCTGATCTTTTCCCTGATCATGGCTATGGGGATCAGCCGTGATCTGTCTGTGATCTTTTTTATCGTACTGCCGGTTTTGGGAGCCGGTCTGTTCTTTATCGTGATCAAGGCCCATCCTTATTTTGAGGCTGTATTCAAACGGTACGATGTGTTAAACCGGGTAGTACAGGAAAATCTGAATGGGATCCGTGTAGTAAAGGCTTATGTAAGAGAAGATCATGAGATCGGAAAATTCAGAGCGATCTCAGAGGAAGTATTTTATCAGTTTAAGTACGCGGAAAAGATCGTGGCATTTAACAGCCCTCTTATGCAGTTTTGCATGTATAACTGTATTCTTCTGGTATCCGGTCTGGGAGCCAGGCTGATCGTATCCGGATCCATGACCACCGGACAGCTTACCAGCATGATCATTTATGCGGTTCAGATCCTTTCCAGCCTTATGATGCTGTCTATGGTTTTTGTTATGGTGATCATGGCCCGCTCCTCTGCTGAGCGTATTGTGGAGGTTTTGGAGGAGGAGAGCAGCTTATCCGATCCAGAGCATCCGGCAGAGGAAGTGGCCGATGGAAGCATCGATTTTGACCATGTTTCCTTTAGTTATGTGGACGATAGAAATAAGTTGTCCTTAAAGGACGTGAATATCCATATCCGTTCCGGTGAGACCGTAGGCATCCTGGGCGGGACAGGAAGCTCTAAGACAACGCTGGTACAGCTCATTCCCAGGCTTTATGATGTGACGGAGGGAAGGCTTTTAGTAGGCGGAAAAGATGTGAGGGAATACGGGCTTAAAGCGCTGAGGGATCAGGTCGCCGTGGTGCTCCAGAAAAATGTGCTTTTTACGGGAACTATACGGGACAATCTCCGGTGGGGAAATGAACAGGCAGATGACGAAGAAATCCGCCGTGTCTGCCGCCTGGCCTGCGCAGACGAGTTTATTGAGGGATTCCCGGATCAGTACGATACCTTTTTGGATCAGGGGGGAACCAATGTGTCAGGGGGGCAGAAGCAGCGTTTGTGTATTGCCAGAGCTTTGTTAAAGAAGCCGAAGATCCTGATTCTGGACGATTCCACCAGCGCAGTGGATACGAAGACGGACGCCATGATCCGGCGGGCCTTTCGGGAGGAGATACCGGATACCACAAAGCTGATCATTGCACAGCGGATTTCCTCTGTGGAGGATGCCGATAAAGTGATCATACTGGATGACGGAAGGATCGACGATTTCGGCACTCCAGCGGAGCTTCTTGCCAGAAACCGTATTTATCAGGAAGTATATGAATCGCAGAAGAAGGGAGGAAACGGGCATGATGGAGAATAAAAAGGACAGGGCTGTGAAGCACCATTATGCAAAAACAGCCAGGCGTCTGATGGGATATGTAGCCAGTACCTACCGTTTTCAATTTTTATGTGTGGTCATAGCGATCATCATAAGCGCCCTGGCCAATGTGGCGGGCCCTCTGTTTTTGATGGTACTCATTGATGATTTTATTACGCCTCTTTTGGGACAGCAGTCTCCTGATTTTACAGCCCTGAATCATGCTATGATGGGGCTTGCCGCGTTCTATCTCGCAGGAGTAATATGTACCTATACCTATAACCGGCTGATGATCAACATTGGCCAGGGGGTTCAGAAACGGATCCGGGACGAGATGTTTGAGCATATGCAGATGCTTCCGATCCGGTATTTTGACCAGAATCCCCATGGGGAGCTGATGAGCCGTTACACCAATGATATTGATACCCTGCGCCAGATGCTGAGCCAGGCCATCCCCATGACCTTTGCCTCCTTTATTACGATCACGGCTATCTCCATTGTGATGATCCGCATCAGTATCCCTCTGTCGGTGCTGGCTGTGGTAATGGTTGTGCTGATGTTTTTTGTCAGCAAAAGGCTGGCGGGACGATGCGGGCGGTATTTTGTGGCCCAGCAGATGGCGATCGGCCAGGTAACAGGATATATTGAGGAGCGGATGGCAGGGCAGAAGGTGATCAAGGTGTTCAATCATGAGGAGGAGACAAAGGAGGAGTTTGACGGGCTGAATGAAAAGCTGTTTGTCAGCGCCTTTCATGCCAATAAATATGCCAATGTGATTATGCCAGTGATCGCCAATATCGGAAATCTGCAGTTTGTGCTCACAGCCATTGCAGGAGGACTTTTATCCCTCAGCGGGCTGGCCAGCCTGACGTTGGGCCAGATCGCTTCTTATCTGCAGTTTACCAAGAGCTTTAATCAGCCTTTTGCCCAGATTTCCCAGCAGTCAAACGCCATTATCATGGCTTTGGCAGGAGCAGAGCGTATTTTCAATATGATGGATGAGACGCCGGAGGAGGATCAGGGAGACGTTACCCTGGTAAATATCCATGTGGATGATGAGGGAACGATCACAGAGGCGAAGGAGCGCACAGGCCAGTGGGCATGGAAGTGCCTGGACGATAAAGGGAGCGTTTCCTATTGCAGGCTGCGGGGAGATGTCCGCTTTCACGACATGGATTTTGGGTATGAGCCGAGAAAAACGGTTCTTCACAGCATTAGCCTTTATGCAAAGCCGGGACAGAAGGTGGCCTTTGTGGGCTCTACCGGGGCGGGAAAGACGACCATCACCAATCTGATCAACCGGTTTTACGATATACAAAAGGGTTCTATCACCTATGACGGCATCGATATTAAAAAGATCAAAAAGGCCGATCTGCGCCGTTCCCTGGGCATCGTCCTTCAGGATACCCATTTATTTACAGGAACAATCATGGAAAATATCCGGTATGGACGGCTGGATGCTTCCGATGAGGAAGTTTACAGCGCTGCCAGGCTGGCCAACGCGGATCAGTTTATCCGCATGCTCCCTGACGGTTACAATACCATGCTTACAGGAGACGGAGAGGAGCTGTCCCAGGGACAGAGGCAGCTTTTGGCTATCGCCAGGGCGGCAGTGGCGGATCCGCCGGTTCTGATCTTAGATGAAGCTACCTCCAGCATCGACACAAGAACGGAAGCATTGGTACAGCGGGGAATGGATCAGCTGATGGAGGGGCGCACGGTGTTTGTTATTGCCCACCGCCTGTCCACCATCCGCAACTCTGACGCGATCATGGTATTGGATCATGGACGGATCGCAGAGCGGGGAGATCATGAGAGCCTCATCGCTGAAAAAGGAATGTATTATCAGCTCTACACCGGAGGGCTGGAGTTAGAGTAAAAAATGAATTGAGAGCCGAAGGTGAGAAACGGGCACAGCAGATCGTAGCTGTGCCCGTTTTGATGCCGAAAGTCAGGAAATTCGTTTGGAAAACTTAAGAAACTCTGTATTTTCACGCTTTTGGAGTTGTAGTAAAATAAAATTGGGAATATCGTTGGTGTAATAGGGAGGCAGACTGGAATGAGGGGAAGAAAAATTATGTATGCGTCTGTCTGCATTTTGCTGATCGGAAGCATATTTTTGTTCCAATATTTTTATATCAGCGGAAAAGAAATCCGCTTCGCATCAGAGATAGGGGGAGATTGTACGGTAACTGTCTCAAAATACAGGATCACAGAGTGGAGGGAACGGGAAGAACAGCTTCTGGATGGGCAGCAGATACAGGAATTGAAAGAGCTGATCCTGAGCAGCTCTTTTACAAGAACCCTCTCAGAAACAGTGCGCCACGATGATGATGATTTTTATGATATTTCAGTGTTTTTTGATTTTCAGCAGGAACCGTTGGTGATCCACAGTATCGGAAACGAGTATATTTATATTACCGGCCAATTTGGCGGAAAGCATTTAAAGATCAACAATGAGAAATGGAAAGAATGTCTGGAAAGGATTTGTTTTCATCCATAATGGCTGTCTCTGCGAAGGGGTGAAAGGGGAAATGCTAAAATGGGAAACAAAATAGAAAGACAGATGGAAGGAGAAATGAAAAAAAGTAAAAAAAGGAGGATTGCTGCAGGGATATGCTCTGCTGGTATCGTCCTGCTTTTGTCTTCCTGTGGCTATAGAACGGAAAATCCAGGAGAGCTGGGGAAGGAAACCGTAGGCCCCTATTCCCTTTCCGTTCAGCAGAAAGAAATCCTGGAAGCTTTTGGGATGAAAGACACCTCCTGCCTTCTCTCTTTTTGGGGGCCTAAAGAAGCAGTCAGCCTCCATGTGAGGGTTTATGAGAGGAGGGAGGAAGGGGAAATGCCGGATCCAGCCTGGAAGGAAGCTGGAGGAGGAAGCATTTCCCTGGGGCAGGATCCCCAGGCCAAAGACTGTCTGGAGGGAACCGTTGCGATGGAACGAAAAAAAGATGGTGGGATTGAGTTTCACATAAGCTCTATAGGTATGGTGTCCTTTGAGACGGAGGCAGTGGAGCTGGAAAGGGAGCCGGTAATCTCCTCCTGGAAATTTCTTCGGGAGTCAAAGGAGATCCAGTTAGAGAAGGAAATCCCTGTTGCCATCATGGCCTATGACAGCGGATCCTCTATGAGAAGCTATTCGCCTGAGGATTATTTTGAACCATCTGTTTTTCAGGGATTGGATCTGGTACAGGTGGTGACCTTCACTTTT
>CABQJX010000104.1 GCA_902464595.1 uncultured Lachnoclostridium sp.
TAATTTTTGAACTTAGATGGGTGTGGTTGAGGAACACATTCATGCGTTTGTCGTGATACGTATAAGGAGTTGTCTGGACAAATAAGTCAATGGTTGATATAATGACCATGTTGATATGAAACTTACAGAGTATTCTCGAAATTTTCTGTCTGAAGCTTTAATGTCAGAATGAGTGGGAAAGTTTGAAGGATACGCCAAAAGATAATGGAGGGATAAGGATACAGATGAGTCGTACAATAGGCGCAGGCTACGTATATCGTCAATATTCGCTGGAGGGAGATTATATAGCAGATTACAAAAGTTCCAGGGAGGCAAGCGAGGCCACTGGCGTTTCTGTGGGTTCCGTTGCAAGGGCAGCTCATGGAGAGCGCAAGACGGGCGGAGGATTTATCTGGAAAAAAGTCCTGGCCAGCTCCCCAAAGGAGGCGATTGCGATCGACCATACCAGCCGGGTAGGAAATCATGATAAGCGGCCGCTGCTTCAGAAGGATCTGGAGGGGCGGGTAGTGGGAGAATTTTTATCCATTGCCCATGCAAGCCGTACATTAAAGATCAGCAGGAGAAGTCTTTCCTGCGCTCTGAGCGGAGCCCAGAAAACGGCAGGAGGCTATGTCTGGGAGGAGAAAAAAGAGGAGGGTTCCTGCTGAGAGCATAGAAAAAAATGGTTGGCTGAACTGTTACAAAAAAACTTTTTTTGTTCGATGAAACAGAGAAAAGAAGGATAGGGCGATTCCAAAAATTGGGCTTGATCCAGCCAAGAATGCCAAAAGCGGCTTCTGGCTGGGAGAGAAAATATATATTTTGTATAAAAAGCAGTATATTTTTGGAAAAACCGATGATGAAAGAAAATTTGACAATTGGCAGCAATAGTGATATATATATTCCACAATTCCAATTCAATGCAGATACGGCGCTGTCTTCAAAAGACAGGCTGCCAGAAAGGAGTTTTGTATTATGAAGGAAAAGAAGATCATGCTGCCAACCTTGGAGGCGGCAAAAAATTTCGTTGCAGAAGCTGGAAAGTGTGACTTTGATATTGACGTATTTTACAACCGCGTGACCATTGATGCAAAGTCCATTTTGGGTGTGCTGAGTTTGGATCTGACCAGGGTGCTGACTGTTCAGTATAATGGAGAGAACTCTGAATTTGAGGAGTATCTGGACTCCATTTCACCGGAATCCGGCGTGATCGTGGCGTAAGGAGCATAAGACAATATAAATGTATTTGTAAGAGGGTACTGGAGGAGTGCGAACGTGTGTTTGCAATCCTCCATTTTTTGTGGTATAATATCGCCATAGGCGTATATTATACCGCGCCCATTTGATCCGAGCGGGCAGCGAGGAAATCTTAATTTCAAATGGTCTGCCCCCCCGGAGGGGCCGTAGCGAAGCGATGGTATGATGATAGAAAGTTGATGCAGAAAACGGGATTTTTGCAAAGCTCTGATATAAAAATGCAGAAACACAGGAAATTAACAGGAGCAGCTGCATTTGGGAGGAATATCTGTGGGAAATAGGCGGGAGCCTCAGATACGTATATCGGTGCGTAATCTGGTAGAATTTGTAATGAGAAGCGGGGATCTGGATAACCGCAGAACCGTTGGGGCAAAAAAGGAAGCGATGCAGGCAGGAAGCCGCCTTCATAGAAAGATACAAAAACGCATGGGCTCCTCTTACCGAAGCGAGGTAAGCCTTAAATACCGGGTACAGGAGGAGGGATTTGATCTTCTTATAGAGGGGCGGGCTGATGGGATCATAGAGGAGCCGGGCAAAGTCACAGTGGATGAGATCAAATGTATTTATATGGATGTATCCAGGCTGGAGGAGCCGGATCCGGTCCATATGGCCCAGGCCATGTGTTACGGTTGGTTTTATGCAGATCTGACAGGAGTCAACGAGATAGGGATCCAGATTACTTACTGCAATATCGAGACAGAGGAGATCCGGCGCTTTCATGAGGTAAAGAGCGCTTCTCAGTTGGAGGAATGGTTCCGGGGGCTGGTTCATGAATATGTAAAATGGGCCAGATACCTGTATCACCATGGCATCCGCCGGGACGAATGCCTAAAGGAACTCCCTTTCCCATATTCTTACCGGGAAGGGCAGAAGGAGCTGGCAATATGGGCGTACCGCGCTATTGCCAGAAAGAGAAATCTGTTTATCCAGGCTCCTACCGGGGTGGGAAAGACCTTATCGACCATATATCCCAGCCTGAAGGCCATAGGGGAGGGATATGGGGATAAGCTTTTTTACCTGACCGCCAAGACCATTACGCGAAGTGTAGCGGAGGAGGCATTTGGCATCTTGAGGAGAAAGTGCCGTCTGTATTTCAGTACAGTCACGATCACAGCCAAGGAAAAGCTGTGTATATTGGAACAGCCGGACTGTAACCCGGAGGCCTGCCCCAGGGCAAAAGGACATTTTGACCGGGTCAATGATGCTGTTTATGAAATTATTCAGGAGGAAAATGGGATTACCCGGGAGCTGGTTTTGGAGTATGCGAAACGGTATAATATCTGTCCTTTTGAGTTTTGTTTAGACATCAGCAGCTGGGTGGACGGCGTGATCTGCGACTACAATTATGTGTTCGATCCCAATGTGAAGCTGAAACGGTATTTTTCGGAGGGAGAGCCGGGGCAGGAATATTTGTTTTTGGTGGATGAGGCCCATAATCTGGTTCCCAGAGCCAGAGAAATGTACAGTGCGTCTATTTTAAAGGAAGATGTGCTGACCGTAAAAAAGATTTTAAAGAACCAGCCCGGAGCCAAAAAGGCAGTGTCCTGTCTGGACAAGTGCAACCAGGCCCTTTTGGAATTAAAGCGGAGCCAGGGACAGGAGGAGGGAAAACGAAGCGTCCTGGGAGATGATTATGAAATCCTCCCCCAGGTAAACCTTCTGGCCCTCCACCTCATGAGCCTTTTTGGGGAGCTGGAGGGATTTTTAAATGAAAATGGGGAGTTTGAAGATCGGGATCTAGTGCTGGAGTTTTATTTCGCTGTCCGGGATTTTCTGTATGTCTATGACCGGTTGGATGACAGCTATCGCATCTATGACCGAGTTCTCCCAGATGGCCGTTTTATGGTAAAGCTTATGTGCATAAGCCCGGCTTCTAATTTAAAGGAGTGTTTGGAGAAGGGGGTGAGCACTCTGTTTTTTTCCGCAACCATTCTTCCCATCCAGTATTATAAAGAACTTCTGAGCGGCAGCCAGGGGGAATATGCAGTCTATGCGAAGTCTCCGTTTCCTCAGGAAAACCGTCTCGTTCTGGTAGCGGGGGACGTGAGCAGCCGCTACAGCCGCCGGGAGCCGGGGGAGTACCGTAGGATCGTAGACTACATCATACGGATCACAGAGGGGAAGAAAGGAAATTATATGATCTTTTGTCCGTCCTATCAGTATATGGGTGAGATCGGAAAGATCCTGGAGGAGAGGGAGGCAGAGGAGGGGCTTCCTTTTGCTTGGAAGGCTCAGTCCAGCCATATGACAGAGGAGGATCGGGAAGCGTTCCTGTTTGATTTTGAGAGGGAATGGGATCAGTCTATGGTTGCCCTGTGCGTTATGGGAGGTATTTTTTCTGAGGGGATCGATCTAAAGGAGGAACGGCTGATCGGAGCCGTGATCATTGGAACCGGCCTGCCTCAGGTAAATGTAGAGCAGGAGATTTTAAAAGAATATTTTGACAGCCGGGGAGAGAGTGGGTTTGAGTATGCTTATCAGTATCCGGGTATGAATAAGGTGATGCAGGCAGCGGGGCGGGTGATACGGACCATACAGGACAAGGGGATTATTGCGCTTTTAGACGACCGTTTCCTGAGGCCGGAGTATGTGGCTCTGTTCCCTAGGGAATGGGGGACATATACGGTGGTAAACCGGTATAATGTGTCTCAGGCAGTAGATGGATTTTGGAGAAGGATCAAGGAGCAGGCACAGGCAGAAGATCAGGAGCAGACAGAGGGGAGGGGCTAGAGCGTTCCCTCCTCCTCAAAGCATTCCGGGGACAGCATTTGGATAAATTGCCGGGCGGCCTGTGATACGGGAAGGCTTTCATTGTAGGCCACCATCATCTGGCGGGGAGGAAGCTGTTCCTTCAGATGAAGAATGAATAGGTTTTCATCGTCCTTCGGAATACAGAAATCAGGAACAAAGGCTATGCCCAATCCGATCCGGGCCAGGTCAATGAGAAGATCATTGCTGGACAGTTCAATTTCCGGGACGAGATCCAGCTGGTTTTTCTGGAAAACCTGATGAAGGAACTCGCTGGTAGTGCTCTTGCGGTCCAGCATCATGATAGGATACGAAAGGAGATCTTCCAGAGACAATGTGGTTCCCTCTAAAGGGAAAGCACTGCGGCTGGCAGCAAATACATCGTGAAACTCATTGATCACATGAGCCTTCATGGTTCCAGTGAGAGCGGAGTTGGGATGGTTGGCGATGATAAAATCGGCCTGGCCGTTTTCCAGGAACCGGACGCACTCAATGGAGGTCTGATTGATCACCTTGATGTGGATATTGGGGTATTCCTTGTGAAAACGGTTTAGATATGGAACAAGGAAATACCGGCAGATGGTATCGCTGGCTCCGATGCGCAGCTGCCCGCCGTTGAGCGTATGCGCCTCCAACAGCTGATTTTCCCCTTTGCGGATCAGATTCATGGCAGGCTCAATATGTTTTAAAAGGATCTCACCCTCAGGGGTAAGCTGTACCTTTTTTGTGCTGCGGATAAACAGAGGCTGATTCAGCTTCTTTTCCAGGACTTTAATGGACTGGCTCACAGCAGATTGGGAGATAAACAGCTGCTTGGAGGCTTCAGAAAAGCTCAGAGTGGCAGCCACATGGTAAAATACTTTATAAAGTTCATAATTGATATCCATTATTAAGCCCTCCTTATAAACTAAGGCTATCTTATCACGAATAGGAGGGGATGTAAAGGAGAAACAAGCCTTGACTTATGAAAGTGCATCGATTATTCTAGGTAACAGTTAGGGAAGGAACATACAGCTTGTAAAAGGATTAAAAATGAGATAACTGCAAAAATAGTTTCAGAGAGGATAAGTGGAATGGATCACGATTTTTTTGAAATGTATCTGGAAGAAATGGGGGCTGTGATCCCTCTGTCAGAGAGTGAAAAAAGAATAGTTTTAGAGGGGGCAGCAGCGGGGAATGCGAAGGATCGGAGCCGTCTGGTAGAGGGAAGCCTTAGGGAGGCTTTGGAAGTGGCAAGATCCTATGAGGGGAGAGGGCTTTCTGTCTCAGATCTGGTTCAGGAGGCCAATACGGCCCTTATGCTGGCTACTGTGGAGTATGACGGCAGCGAGGCTTGGGAGGCGCTTATGGGCCGCAGGACGAGGGAGGCCATTGAGCTTGCCTTGGAGGAGCAGAAAAGAGAGGACGAGATTGAGGAAACCATGGCGGCCAGAGTCAATGTGCTTCAGACCGTATCCCAGGTCATGGCAAAGGAGCTGGGCCGGGAAGCTACCGTAGAGGAGCTGGCCTGCAAGATGAAAATGACGGAGGATGAGATCAAGGACATTATGAAATTGGCCTTGGACGCTATCACAGTAAATGGGGAAGGCCAGGCAGCCCCCGCTGACGGGAACGCCGGGGGAGAGAGAAGACAGGATCCGATCAAGGATGGCTGGGATTTGGAGGATTTACAGTGAAGCTTTATATCATACGCCATGGACAGACAGACTGGAATGTGCAGGGGAGGATCCAGGGCCGTCAGGATATTCCCTTAAACGATACGGGACGCCGCCAGGCGGCTATGCTGGCGAAGGGCATGGAGCATCGGCCGGTACAGATCATTTACTCCAGTCCCCAGCTGCGGGCCATGGAGACCGCGAAGGCGGTGGCGCAGTCCCAGGGGGCACAGATCATCGGGCTTGCGGATCTGAAGGAGATCGGATACGGAGACTGGGAAGGAAGGACAGCTGAGGATATACTCAAAGAGGACAGGGCGCTTTACGAGGCATGGTGGGAGCATCCGGCAACGGTGGCCCCTCCCGGCGGTGAGACATTAAGTCAGGTGGACGGACGCTGTGAGAGAGCATGGGAGCGTATCCGGACAGAGATGAAAGGAGACACGGCTGTGGTAGCCCACGGAGGTACGCTGGCCCATTTTATCGTCCATCTGCTGGAGGGACAGCCGGAGGCAAAGGAGATTGTAGTGGGAAATGCCAGCATCACCACATTGGAATACGATCCTCAGACAGGACAGTGTACGTTGGTGGAGTTAAATGATGTGAGTCATTTAAAATAGAGAACAATAACAGGAGGGGGATATAGGAGATGAAATATCGGTTGGCAGTGCCGGAGGATCTGGATGAGTTAGAGAAAATGGCAAAGGAGGCCATTGCGTCTTTCAAAGCCAGGAATATCAATCAGTGGCAGAAAGGGGAACCGAGCCGCAGGGGGATTGAGGAGGCGATCTCCCATTCTTTGGTTCATGTTCTGGAGGATGGGGAAAAAGCAGTGGCCATGATCTCCATTGTTCCAGGGCCTGAGCTCAGTTACAGCGTGATCGACGGAGCGTGGCTCAATGAGGAGCCCTATGTGGCTTTTCACCGCGTCTGTGTGTCAGAGGAGCGGAAGGGCCAAGGACTGGCAGGGCAGCTTTTGGGGGAAGCAGAGCAGTATGCCTTGATCCATGGTTTTCACAACGTGCGGGTTGATACCCATCCGGATAATCATTCCATGCAGCGGGCCCTTGAAAAGAGCGGATATATCTTCTGCGGCAGCCTGACGTTAGCAGATGGCAGCGAGGCAGGGGATAAGAGGATCGGATACCAGAAGATATTGGGCTGATCTTAGGATCATAGAAAGAGTGGAAAAAGAAAGGGGTATCGCCGGATCATCTGATTAGATGACTTGGCGATACCCTTTTTGTGTAATAGGAAATCACTTCGCTTCAGTTCATAAAGCCGCTATTTCAACAGCTGGAAGTTTTTACAGCTGGAAGTTTTTACAGCAGGAAGTAGTCCACGCCGGACTCAAAGATCTTCATATCCTGCTCTCCATAGATATTTTTAGCTACCGCTGTATCCCGGCGCTCGGAATGGGCCATTTTTCCTAAGATGCGGCCGTCCGGGCTGGTGATGCCCTCGATGGCCATATAGGATCCGTTTGGATTCCAATATTCGTCCATGGTGCAGCGTCCCTCATGATCGACGTACTGAGTCGCTACCTGGCCATTGGCAAAGAGACGGGAGAGCCATGCCTCGTCAGCTACGAAACGTCCTTCTCCGTGGGAGGCAGGATTGCAGTATACACCGCCCAGAGAAGCCTTGGAGAGCCATGGGGATTTATTGGAAACCACCTTGGTATAAACCATCTTGGAGATATGGCGTCCGATGGTGTTCATAGCCAGGGTAGGAGAATCAGGCCTCTGCTCTGTGATCTTGCCTTCTGGAACCAGTCCCAGCTTGATCAATGCCTGGAAGCCGTTGCAGATGCCTAACATCAGTCCGTCACGCTCATTTAACAGCTTTTCCAATTCCTCCTTCATGACAGCGTTGCGGAATACGGCGGCAAAGAATTTAGCAGAGCCCTCCGGTTCATCTCCGGCAGAGAAGCCGCCTGGGAACATAACGATCTGAGCCTTGGCGATCTCTTTTCTGTATTCCTCTACTGACTCCCGAATATCCTGGGCGCTGAGGTTTTTGAACACCCGTGTTGATACTCTGGCGCCTGCCCGCTCAAAGGCTTTGGTGCTGTCGTATTCACAGTTTGTGCCTGGGAACACAGGGATAAACACGGTTGGCTGGCCGATCTTGTGATCGCACAGGTAAACAGCATCGCTGCGGTACAGCTTTTCTTCCACAGCTGCCTCTTTTCCCGTCTTTTCTTTTCCGGAGGTAGTTGGAAATACACGTTCCAGAGGGGAAGTCCATGCCTTCAGCGCCTCGTCCATGGAGATGGAGACAGGGCCGTACTCAAAAGTCTCCCGGTCTGTTACCTCACCGATGAGGGTGTAGGAGATAGACAGCTGGCCGACCATGCCGTCAGGAACCTCGCAGACAATATCGCCCCAGGAAGCTGCGAAGAAGTCTCTTGGATCCACATTGTGCTCGATCTTAACACCCAGCTTATTTCCGAAGGCCATCTTGCTCACAGCCTCAGCCAGTCCATTGGATTCCAGGGCATAGGCGGAGATGATGCGTCCTGCCTGGATATCCGCAAAGATCTTTCCGTAGCCGTCCATGATCTGGCTGTAATCCGGAAGGTCATAGGAGTCTTTTGCAATGCGGAATACTACCAGCTTGCTTCCCGGCTGTTTTAATTCAGGAGTGATGATATTTTTGTAGCTGTTGACATCTACGGCAAAGGATACCAGCGTTGGAGGAACATGGATCTCCCCGTCGGCGGTGTCGAATGTGCCGGACATACTGTCCTTGCCGCCAATGGAGGGAAGGCCGAAGCCCATCTGGGCGCTGTAGGCTCCTAAGAGGGCGGAGAAGGGCTGGCTCCATCTGGCCGGATCTTCGCTCATCCTGCGGAAATATTCCTGGAAAGTAAAACGGATTTTCCGGTAATCTCCGCCAGCTGCCACGATCTTTGCAATAGAGGAGACAACTGCGTACACAGCTCCGTGGTAGGGGCTCCAGCTGGAAAGCTTGGGATCAAATCCATAGCTCATCATCGTCACGGTGTCAGTATGTCCCTTTAATACAGGAAGCTTGGCTACCATGGACTGGGTCTCGGTGAGCTGATATTTTCCGCCGTAGGGCATAAATACGGAGCCTGCGCCAATAGAGCCGTCGAAACGCTCTACCAGTCCCTTCTGGGAGCATACATTCAAGTCAGAAAGCATGGACAGCCAGGCATCCTTTACGTCGCCCTTTTCTTCTTTTTCAAATGGGCATCCCTGGCGTCCGGGAACCTCTAACACAACATCAGCTTCCTGATGGGCTCCGTTGGTGTCAAGGAAAGCGCGGCTTAAATCCACAATGGTCTTGCCTCTCCAGTGCATGACAAGGCGGGGATTTTCGGTCACTACCGCTACGGTAACAGCTTCCAGGTTTTCCTCAGCGGCATATCCTAAAAAGGTATCTACATCGCCGGGAGCAACAACCACAGCCATACGCTCCTGGGATTCTGAGATGGCGATCTCTGTGCCGTCCAGGCCTGCATATTTCTTAGGAACCTTGTCCAGATCAATTTCCAGGCCGGCTGCCAGCTCGCCGATGGCTACCGATACGCCGCCGGCGCCGAAATCATTGCATTTTTTAATGATGCGGCTCACCTCAGGGCGGCGGAACATTCTCTGGATCTTGCGCTCTGTAGGTGCATTTCCCTTCTGTACTTCTGCTCCGCAGACTTCAATGGAGGCGGTGGTGTGAACCTTGGAGGAGCCGGTAGCTCCGCCGATGCCGTCCCGTCCTGTGCGTCCGCCTAAGAGGATGATCACATCTCCCGGATCGGAGGTTTCACGGATCACATCTTTTCTTGGAGCTGCGCCCATGACTGCACCGATCTCCATTCTCTTGGCCACATAGCCGGGGTGGTAGATCTCTTTTACATAACCGGTGGCCAGTCCAATCTGGTTTCCATAGGAAGAATAGCCCTGGGCAGCCCCGTTTACCAGCTTTCTCTGGGGAAGCTTGCCCTTTAACGTCTCGTTCAGAGGACGGGTGGGATCTGC